>JALLON010000171.1 GCA_027717925.1 Acidobacteria bacterium AH-259-G07
AGGCGATCAGCTCAGCCGAGGGTCTGGACGATCGGTCTCAACGGCTAGTGAAGCTGGGAATTGCCATCGGTGCAGGCCGCCAGGGAGCGGTTCACTCTCATAGCCGGAAGTGCAAGAAGGCAGGCCTCAGCAGCGCTGAGCTCCACCATGCGGCTTTGCTGGCAATCACCACCATCGGCTGGTCCGGGGCCATCGCCGCCCTCTCCTGGATAAACGACGAGCTGCAAGACCTGTAGATTAGCCGGGCCGCCGGCTCGCCAGAGCTAAACACTTAGCGAAAACGGTTCGGGCGAACCGGCGGCCCGCCCCTGCCTTTCTAGGTGCAAATCTGTCAATAACCCAGGCTACATGCTTACGAATGAAACTGCATGCTCTGATTCTCACGCTCGTGATTCTTGCAGCGGGAGCTTGCTCAAATCCTCCGCCTGCCCCGGTGGAACCCACGGCCGAGATTGAGCCGCATTTGTCTGTGCCTTCCGCGGCTCCCACTGGGATTCTCGAAGGTCAAGTCCTCTTTGAGGGTTCTAAGATACCTCAAGCCACCCAAATAAAGAACACAACCGACCCCCAACAGTGCGGAAATCTCCAGTCGCTCGAAGACATCATCATCTCTGGAGAGAATCGGGGGATCAAGAACGTGATCGTTGCTTTAAAGGGTGTCCCGCTGCCCAAGGGTTATCACCCGCGGCCTGATGGGCTCACCCTAGACAACCGTGACTGCCGGTTTCGACCCCACGTCGCAGTCGTGACCACTGGAAGCAGCATTGAGGCCGTCAATAGTGATCCAATCTTCCACTCGGTCCATTTGTATGGGTTTAGAAACATCAACCTGGCTCTGGCACCGGAAAGCTCCAAACAGGTTCGGGCAGCAGCCCGTCCAGGTTACATCATTGTCAAGTGCGACGTCCACGGCTGGATGCAGGCCTTCATCCGTGTCGACGAGCACCCTTTCCACACTGTAACCGCCGCCGATGGTCGCTTCCGCATCCAGGGCATCCCGCCAGGATCCTATACACTGGAACTCTGGCATGAACATTTCGGCAGTAAGGAAACAAAGGTGAGAGTGGAGGCGAATTCGGCTTCACACCTGACAATTTACTTTAGTAGCGATACTTCGAAAGGAGCGTAAAAAGGAATGGCTAAAAACTTCTTCCGTCGATTTGTTTGTTGGATGTTTGCCTTCGCGTTGGTCGTCGGTGCGGCTCGGGGCCAAGCCGGGCCTCGCTCCCAGCCCGGAACGGCGATGGGGATCTACACGCCCGGACAACATGATCTCTATGATGGGCATTTCGTGCTCAGTGGCGGCCAGATCTACCAGGTGGGCCGACTCGATGACCCTTCGCCCTGGGACCACATGGACAACGAGGCGAAGAGAGTTCACCCGGTAGAGGGCATAGTCGAGATTAACGTCGATGAAATCAAGAACACGGGTACCTTTGTCGCTCGACTGAAGGTACCCGAGGGGGATCTGGTGATCGAATTGGATCGTGTTCACCAGTTCAGCCCCTGCCAGGATGGAGGCGTCGCAGCGTTCATTTTTGAACATGGCGACTCGGGATGTGGCGATAGCAACTGGCCAAAGTCACTCCTTTATATCGCCGGCTGGGGATACGGGCATGCCACGTTAAATGGGAAGCGGCTCTATGAGAATTACGAGATGCACTTCATGGTGACCCAAGGCATGCGTGAGCGGAAAACGCTAAAGGTAAATTACCCCCTGCTCAACAAGAAGAGCGCGGCAGGCGCAGTCAACCCAGCCGCTCAGCAGCTGGATTTTTACATTCGAAGTCCGGAGATTGACGAGCGGAACAACCCTTCGCGAAAAGTTTTCGATCACTTTTTCGCGCTGGAGGTGACCTGGAAATAAGTTTGATCGGATGGTCGACGGTGGAAGTGGGTGGACTTGCAGACCTTTGATCCAAAATCTGCCACCGAGTTCAGTATTCTGACGTACGAAGACCAGAGCTGGTATTAGAGTCCTTCAAAGATGAACTACAGGATTCGCGTGCAACCAAGAGGTGAAACACCATCTGCTTCGGTGATCCGATAGGATCTAGGGCTCATGATCCAAAACTGCTTCTGGAATTGATTATGGATGCCCATCCCCCTGTTGAAAGATGGACCCAAATGCATTGAAGAACTTGCGGATGCCACGGGTGCCCATGCGAGGCCGTTGTACCGGGTCATGCGGTTCCTGGCCAGTCTGGGCATCTTTGCCGAAAAGAAACCCCGGCACTTCACTCTCTCGCCTTTGGCCGAACGGCTGCAGACCGGCACAAACGGGTCTTTACGGGGCCTGGCCATCGTGGAAGGCAGTGAATATCTTGTCCGCGCGTGGTCCAACCTACTGCATAGCGTCCAATCGGGAGAGGTCGCTTTTGAACGCACATTTGGGATGAATTTCTTTTGAGTATTTGCAGCAACATCCGGCCGAATCTGCCATCTTTCATGATGCCCTGACCTCGAAGTCTGAACAGGACGTAATTGCGATTTGCGATGCCTACGACTTTTCGGATTTCCGTACCATCGTCGATGTGGGCGGAGGGCACGGGTTGCTGCCGAATCTTCGTTGCCAGAGGCTATGGCTCAGCACGACGACGGGTTCAGCACCTCGGGCTCTCCTCCGGTTTGATGGTCCTGTCAAAGAGGAGGTCGATGCCCAAAGCCGGGAATAGGCCGGCTGCAGCTCGCAGCCCCCACAGTTCACCCTGGCCGTCCGCCTTGGCGCGCTGGTACGGTTTACAGCGCACGGCGATGACGCGCCCGGGACCAAGACCGCTCTTGCCACATCGTGTGGAGGTACCGTGCGCCTGTACCTGATAAACCCATACAACCCATTAGTGAGCATCACCAAGATCAAAGAGACCCACTGGAACCAGTACCGCGTCTGGAAGCCGCTCAGCCTCCTGGTCTTGGCCAGCCTGACCCCAGCGGAGTGGGATGTCACCGTGGTGGACGAGAACCTCGGCGTACCGGACTACGCGGCCATGCCACGTCCCGACCTGGTGGGGATCACGGCCTTCACCGCACAGGCGAACCGCGCCTATACCGTGGCGGCCGAGTTCCGCAGCCGCGGAGTGCCCGTGGTGATGGGCGGCATCCATGCCACGATGTGCTTGCCAGAGGCCTCGGAACGGGTGGACGCCGTGGTGACGGGCGAAGCGGAAAGCATCTGGGCGCAGGTTTTGGAGGACACCCGCCGGGGTACCTTGAGTCGAGTTTACACCGGCGGCCTCGTGGAGATGGACAAGGTCCCGATGGCCCGGCATGACCTTCTGCCGGTCGGCTATCGGTTGGGGTCAATCCAGACCACGCGCGGCTGCCCACTCAAGTGCAGCTTCTGCAGCGTCACCGCTTTCAACGGAGGGCGATTTCGCCACCGTCCGATTGAGAACGTGGTGCAAGAGTTCAAGTTGATTCGGGAGAAGTACGTTCTCGTCGTGGACGACAACTTCATCGGCACCCGAAAGGACCACATCACCCGCACCAAGGACCTGCTCCAGGCGATGGTCCAGGCAAATCTTGGCAAGAAGTGGATTGCCCAGGTGACGATCAACATGGCCGACGACGAAGAGCTGCTTGGGCTGGCCGCGAAAGCGGGCTGCCTCGGTGTCTTCATCGGCTTCGAGTCGCCGAGTGTGGAAGGGCTGGTGGAGGTCCACAAGAAGTTCAACATCCAGAAAGGCCGCGACTTCAGGGCCTCCGTCCGACGGATACAGCGACACGGAATCCTGGTGGTTGGCTCCTTCATCATGGGGCTTGATGTCGATGAGCGGGGTATCGGGCAGCAGATCGCCGATACGGCCAATCGCTACGGACTGGACCTCCTCACCGTGTTGATCCTGACGCCGCTCCCCGGCACGTCCCTATGGAAAAAGATGGAATCGGAAGGCCGCATCACGGCCAACAACTTTCCGGAGGACTGGAAGTACTACACGCTGACCTTCCCGGTGGCCAGATACAGGCACCTGTCGTGGGCCGATCTGGTTGGCGAGAGCGATGCCTGCTCCCGAGCTTTTTACTCCTACCCGCGCATCATGCGCCGGACGTTCCGCAGTCTGTGCGGCACGCGCAAGCCCACCAGCGTGCTAGCGAGCGTGGTGAGCAACCTCTCCTGTAGAAGCAATGCGGTGCTCTATCGTGAGAAATGCCAGGGATTGAACCTTTCCCGAGGCGAAGCCGAAGCGAAAAACGAACCACCGGAGGTCAGGAGTACGGCTTGAGTCCAGTGCGCCCGCCAACCCCGCGGGGCCGTTCGCTTTTATCGTTCGGCAGGGCATAGTCTTGGGTGGAGGTGCTGAATGCAATACAAGGTTCGCCTCAAATCCATAATCAATTCCAGAAGCAGTTTTGGATCATGAGCCCAGATTCTATCGGATCACCGAACTAGATGGTGTTTCACCTCTTGGTTGCACGCAAATCCTGTAGTTCATCTTTGCAGGACTCGTAGCGCGGGAATGCCAGAAAGACTCTCTTTACTTCCAAAATCAGAAATGCACCTTCCCTTAGAAGGTGCGATTCCCTGGGACGAGGCGGCGTTTCACACTTGACCCAAAGGAAAGTAAATCACAAGAATGCTCAAGAGGGAGATCCTACAGTTGGGCGCAGAGAGTCAGGGCGCCTCTGGCTGACTTCCTTCGCGGAGGACCAGCAGACGCCCTACCGGCATCCTCTCGAAGACCTGGGTGAGCCCACTGGGCCAGCGAACCTCTAACTGATCGACCACCGTGGAGGAGCCCAAACCGAAGGTCAGGCGTGGATCACTTTGCGAAAGGTAACTTGAGCCGCTGCGCCGGAAGCGTTGTTGAACCGATTTGGCGGTCCTCACTGTTACTCGAGCCCCGTTTCCGTCCCGGTTCGATTGTACTCCCACGAGTTGAATTTGAATCCAGTTATTGGTGTTTCCCCCTTCGTTGCGCAACAGATGCGCCGGCCCGCCGTTTTCGGTGATTACCAGGTCCAGGTCACCGTCGTTATCGAAGTCGACTGCAGCAACTCCGCGAGCCACGTATGACCGACGCAGAGCGTCTCTCACCTCCTCACGGACCGGGCGAAACTTGCCGGTGCCCATGTTGCGAAACAGAAGGGGGGACTGCCGATAGGTGACCCGCGTTTGGTAGGTCTCCACCAAGTCGTCAATGTGGCCATTGACGACGAGCAGGTCTTGCCAGCCGTCCAGGTCGTAGTCCAGAAAAACAAGTCCAAAGCCCAAGAAAAGGAGGCTTGGTTGTCCGATTCCCACCTGGGAGGAGTAATCGGCAAACAGCAGGCTGTCAATGGAGCTGTAAAAGCCGATTGATTCGTGCGAAAAGTTGCTTATCGCTACAGTCACCTGCCCGTTGTTGTACACGTCCGCAACGTCGATCCCCATGCCCGCGCGTGCTAGACCAGACTCCGACACGGCAAAGCCGGACCGCAAGCCTACCTCGTCGAAACCAAAATGGCCGCGGTTTAAATAAAGCTTATCCGGTTGGGTGTCCTCGGCTATCACCAGATCCATCAAGCCGTTGCCGTCAAAGTCCCACACCGCGATACCCAGAGCCTTGCCTTCCGGGTTGTAGATGCCCGCTTGCTCTGTCATGTCCTGGAACCTCCCTTGGCCCAGGTTGCGGAAGAGGCGCGAGCTGTTGCCCGGGTAGAGCTCGGGAGTACAGTAGCTCTTGATCCCAGGAGCGTGGCCGCACCACTTATCCTCTTTGACCGTCCAGCGCACGTAATTGCCTACAAACAGGTCTAAGGCACCGTCATTGTCGGCGTCGAGCCAGGCGGCACTGCTCCCCCACCCGGAATCGCCGACACCAGCCTCGGCTGTAACATCTGTGAAAGTTCCGTCTCGATTGTTGCGGAAAAGGAGGTTGGGACCAAGGGCGGTCAGATAGAGATCGGGGAAACCGTCATTGTTGT
>JALLON010000172.1 GCA_027717925.1 Acidobacteria bacterium AH-259-G07
GCGCCGGGATAATGCCTTCCAACTCGCTCAGGATTTGAAAGGTTTCCAGGGCTTCAGTGTCGCTGACGGAAGTGTACTCGACCCGCCCGATGTCGCGAAGATAGGCATGTTCAGGACCGACGGAGGGATAGTCCAGTCCAGCAGAAATGCTGTGGGTGGTCGAGATCTGTCCCAGCTCATCCTGCAGGACGTAACTGAAAGTCCCGTGTAAAACTCCTGGTTTGCCTCCTTCAAAACGAGCCGCATGCTGGCCTAGTTCCTTCCCCTTTCCGCCCGCCTCCACGCCGACCATCCGCACCGATTCATCATTCAAGAACTCGTAAAAAAGGCCGATGGAATTGCTGCCGCCACCCACGCAGGCTATAAGGTAATCGGGCAGCCGCTCTTCAAGCTCTTGAATTTGCCAGCGAGCTTCTCGACCAATGATGGATTGAAAGTCGCGGACCATGGTGGGATAGGGATGGGGCCCCAGGACGGATCCAAGAAGATAATGAGTGTTTTCAACGTTGGTGACCCAGTCTCTCATGGCTTCATTGATGGCGTCCTTGAGCGTGCAACTTCCGGCATCCACCGGTGTGACCTTGGCTCCCAGAAGTTCCATACGGAATACATTCGGTGCCTGCCGGCGCATGTCTTCGACGCCCATATAGATTTCGCACTCCAGATCCAGTAAGGCACAGACGGTAGCCGCAGCTACCCCATGCTGCCCGGCCCCCGTCTCTGCGATAATCCGGCTCTTTCCCATCCGACGAGCCAATAAGGCCTGTCCCAGAGCATTGTTGATCTTATGGGCCCCGGTGTGACAGAGGTCTTCTCGTTTCAGATAAACCTTTAAACCCGCACGCTCGGAGAAGCGCTTCGCATAGAAAAGCGGCGTGGGACGTCCCGCATAGCTCCGCAGCAATTCTTCAAACTCCCGTTCAAACTCCGGATCCTCACGAGCTTCCAGATAGACCCTATTCAGCTCTTCCAAGGGAGACATGAGCGTCTCAGGGACGAACATTCCCCCGTATTCGCCAAAGTGGCTGTCTGAGCTTTTGAGCTCTGAGTTTTGAGTTCTGAGTTTTGAGTTCTGAGTTTTGAGTTTCAAGTTTTGAGTTTTGAGTTTTGAGCTGTTGAGCTGTTGAGCTGTTGAGCCCTTGAGCTTTTGAGCTCTTGAGTCTTGAGTTTCGAGCTTTCGTTTTTTGGTCACTGTCGCTCTTTCTTTGCCAAAGGTCTGTGGTCTGTGGTCTGTTGTTCTGTCAGCTGTCAGTTGTGTCGTCAGCCGGTCAGCGGGCCTCTCTATTGCTCCATTGTTCTATTGCTCTATTGCTCTATTGCTCTCGGCGCGTAGCGCCGGGTCCCGCCGCTCCCCTTACATTCTCTACGAAACGCTTCAACTTCGTCGCATCCTTTACACCCGGTGAGCGTTCAACGCCTGAACAGACGTCCACACCGGCAGGGTGCAGCAGCTCAATGGCTTCAGCAACATTTTCAGCTGTCAGGCCCCCTGACAGAATGAACGGTCTTCTAAGTTTAGCAACTTCTCCCCAGTCGGCTTTCTTTCCCGTGCCCCAGGAGATGTCGATCAGGATCTCATGGTTGGGGAAGCGGGATACGCTCGTAGGCGAGGTAGCGATGAAGATTCGCTTATCCATATCGGGAATTTCCGAGGCGGATTGCAGCCCATGTAATTGAAAGGCACCGAAGGGGGAAGGGGAATTGGTAGGGGCGAGCCGTCGGCTCTGTAGGGGCGGCCCGGTGGGCCGCCCGAACCGTGGTCTGGCGCCAAACGTTCGGTTCAGGCAAGCCGACGGCTCGCCCCTACCAATTTCTCCACCCCGTACCACCATGACGGCCACCGTCAGGACATGATTGGGAAGGTCTTGGGTAATTTTCTCCGCCTTTACGGGATCAATATAGCGGGGGCTTTTGGGGTAGAAGTTGAAGCCAAGCGCGTTGGCCCCGGAATCGATGGAGCGGAAAGCATCGTCGAGATTGGTAATGCCGCAGACCTTGATCAGGAACGTTTCGGCCCGCGAAAGACGCGAATTTTGACGAAATGACATGGGTTATTTTTCACCTTTCAGCTGCCGCAGCTTTTTACCGGGGTCCGGGGAATCCATAAGTGTCGAACCAATTAAGAATGCACTGAAACCGGCGTCTTGAAGTTCAGCGATTTGCGCGTGCTCGTTGATTCCCGACTCCGAGACCAAAATGTAGTTCTCCTCTCCCTCCATCCTCTTTGCAACGTCAAAGGAGGTATCGATGTCAACCTCAAAGGTACGCAGATTGCGATTGTTGACGCCAATGATGCGGGCATTATTTCGCATCGCCCTCTCCAACTCAAACGGATCGTGCACCTCAACCAGGGCATCCAGCTGAAAATCCCGTCCATAGGAGATCAGACTGCAAAGTTCCTCTCCAGACAAACAGGAAACAATCAGCAAATAGGCCGAGGCGCCTTTGATCCGGGCTTCGGCGATTTGATACCGATCCACAATGAAATCCTTTCGAAGAAGCGGTAATTCCGGCAGCTCCTTGTGGATCTCCTCTAAAAACTGCAAATCTCCAGCAAAGTAGTTCTTCTCGGTTAGCACTGACAGGGCCACAGCCCCGCTTTCCGAGTAAACCTTGGCCAGATCGCCGGGGGGCAATTGGCAGGCAAAAGAACCATGGCTGGGGCTTTTGTATTTGATCTCAGCAATGATGTTAATGCCGGCCTGGGTGATGGCTGCGTTGAAAGATGGAGGGGACAGGTCGGGAACCTGGCGAAGGAGGTCGTCGAGGGGGAGCTGTCGTTTCGTATCCATCAGCTCCCGTTTTTTAAAAGCGACAATTTCTGCAAGCATGGCTATTCGTTCCAGGTTTCAGGTTCTGAATTCTGAATTCTGAATTCTGGATTCTGAATTCTGGATTCTGGCTCCTGGCTCCTTTTCATTGTCAGCTGCCAGTTCTCAAGCGGTAAACCTGAAACCTGGAACCTGGAACCTGGAATCTGAAACCTTCAACCCCCACAGGCCTCAACAAGTTGAGACAGTTTATCGAGAGCAGCGCCGGAATCGAGGGATTCCTCCGCCTTTTTAATGACTTCGTTGAATTCTCCTTCCGCCGCCACATGCAAAGCTGCGGCAGCGTTGAGAACCACCACGTCTCGAGCGGTGCCTTTGCTATGGCCCTCCAGGACACTGCGGATGAGCTTCGCGTTCTCCTCCGGTGTCCCACCTGGGAATTGCGAGGCGGGACTCACCTCAAAGCCAAAATCTTTTGGATTCAGATCGAAGCTTTCCACTGTTCGATCCTTGACATCGGAGACGCGCACCCGAGATCCGATGGAAAGCTCGTCCAGACCATCGTAACTGTGAACGACCCAGGCTCTTCGACAGCCCAAAGCTGACAGAGCGTATGCCAACTTCTCCGTCAGATCAGGAGAATAGACACCGATGATTTGGTAGGGTGCCGAAGCCGGATTGGTCAGGGGACCCAGGAGGTTGAAAATAGTTCTGTGACCCAGCTCGCGCCGGATTTGAGCCACTCTTTTCATGGCCGGATGAAAGATTGGGGCAAACATGAAGGCCAGACCAATTTCATTCAAGGAACGTTCCGCCACTTCCGGCGGATTTTCAATCCGCACTCCCAAGGCCTCCAGGACGTCCGCACTGCCGCAGCGCGAGGTCATGGCCCGGTTGCCGTGTTTGGCAACAGGAACACCGGCACCGGCAATGACGAAGGCTGCCGCGGTCGAGATGTTAAAGGTGTCGGCACCCCCTCCGGTACCTGCGGTATCAATCAGCTTGGATTGATTGGCCCGAACATGGACAGCCTGCCGACGCATGACGCGGGCAAAGCCGGCGATTTCCCCTGAGCTTTCCCCTTTGATGGCGAGCGCCGTCAGAAAGGAAGCCATGGCGCTGTCGGGAGTCTCCTCAGAGAGAATCAACTCCAGCGACTCTTCTGCTTCGGTCTCGCTTAAGCCGTGGCCTTCGATGAGTTTTCTGGTAAATTCCTGCAACATGTTCGAGGTTCCAGGTTTCGCGATAGGGGCAAGCCACCGGCTCGCCCCTACTCGGTTTGTTCGAGTTTCCCGCCGCTCCCTTATACGAGGCTGTCGCAAAAGTTGAATCATGGCGAAGTGCACAGAGCCGCGACCGTCAGGGAGCGGTAAGGAATCCAACAGGAACTGCTGTAAGTATTTGATTCTAAAAATGTTTTTCTTCCTGCTTCTCCTTCACAGTCGCGGCTCTGTTTTGTGGGTGTGCTACGATGCGGACTTTCGCGACAGCCTCTTATACGGTCGCAGCTCACTCCTGTAGCTCTAGAAAATTCTCCAAAATCCTCTTTCCCTCCCGCGTCATGACCGATTCGGGATGAAATTGCACTCCAAACAGATCATGTTCTCGATGCCGCAAGCCCATAATCAGACCGTCGTCCGTCCAGGCGTTCACGATCAGACAGTCGGGCAGATCATCGCGGCGTACTATAAGAGAATGATATCGGGTCGCCTCAAAGGGGCTTGAAAGGCCTGAGAGAACCGAGTCACTCTCATGGTAAACCAAAGAAGTCTTCCCGTGCATGAGCTGCGGCGCCTGGACCACCTTTCCTCCGAAGGCCTCGCCGATGGCCTGATGACCCAGACAAACTCCTAAAATGGGGATTTGCTCGGCGAAATTTCGAATGGCAGCAATCGAGATTCCGGCATCACGCGGTACGCCGGGTCCCGGAGAGATGACGATGCGCTCAGGGTTGATCCGCTGAATGTCCGCAAGGGTGATCGCGTCATTTCGATAGACCTCTATCTCACACCCTAACTCACCGAGATACTGGACGAGGTTGTAGGTGAAACTGTCGTAGTTGTCTAGTACTAAAACGTTCATGTTTGGTTTCACGTTCCAAGTTCCCGGTTTCAGGTTCCAGGTTCCAAGTTCCAGGTTTCAGGTTGAAGCTTTAGCAATTCCCTCTGGATTCTGGATTCTGAATTCTGGATGCTGAATTCTGGATGCTGAATTCTGGATTCTGCATTCTGGATTCTGCATTCTGAATTCCTGGCTCCTGTCTCCTGTCTCCTGTCAGGCGGCCAGCTGTTTCCCCAATTCCAAGGCTCGAAAAAGTGCCATCGCTTTGTTGCGGCACTCTTTATTCTCCAGTTCCGGAATGGAATCGGCCACGATGCCGGCTCCGGCCTGAAGATACGCTTTTCCCTCCTTTAAAACAATCGTGCGAATGGTGATGCAGGTATCAAGATTCCCCGAGTAATCCAGATAGCCAATGGCCCCGGCATAAATCCCCCGGCGGGCCGGCTCAAGCTCTTCGATAATCTCCATGGCGCGCACCTTGGGAGCTCCCGTGACCGTGCCAGCCGGAAAGCAAGCCGCCAGAGCATCAAAGCGATCTAAATCGAGACGCAAGGAGCCTCTCAGGGCACTCACCAAGTGCATGACATGAGAATACTTTTCCAGGAACATAAAGTTTTCCACCCGGACGGATCCGTACTGGCTGACCCGTCCCAGATCATTGCGACCCAGGTCGACAAGCATGAGGTGCTCGGCCCGCTCTTTCTCATCGTTGAGCAATTCTTGCTCGAGCCGCTTCTCTTCCGCTGCGTCCCTGCCGCGCCGGCGCGTACCCGCAATAGGACGGTACTGAAGGTCTTCCCCCTGGACGCGGATGAGCACCTCCGGAGAAGAGCCGGCAATGCACATATCCCCCTGCTTGAGAAAGAACATATAGGGTGACGGATTAATACAGCGCAGGGCGCGGTAGACGTTGAAAGGGTCGCCTTCGAAGTCGGTCTCAAAACGCTGCGAGAGAACCACCTGAAAAATGTCCCCGGCGCGGATGTATTCTTTCGCCCTTTCCACCGCGGTCTCGAAGCCACCTTC
>JALLON010000173.1 GCA_027717925.1 Acidobacteria bacterium AH-259-G07
ATCAAGTTTCGTCAACCAATTCTTGTCTCGCCCCGCCGCCTCCGCCCTGCAAATTTTAAACGGGCTGACGACGTCCAAAAAAAGAACGGAGCCTGACTGATTTCTTGAGCCAAGTTCAGCTTTGGGAAACCGACTGACATGATACCCTGTTGTGGCTGGGCAACATCCATTTCGGCTAGCGTCATACTGAAATGGAAGGATAAGAAGATGTACTCAGACCTCCATGGTAAGCTGCACACTACCCGATGAAAAAGGCTGATGCACTGAAGGGGGAGTTGCGAAACATTTGGAACCGGAAGCTCTATCTATGGTGGCGGTATTATAACGAGGAATATCTATCAGGAGCGCTCAAAGCGCCCCTGATTCGAGTGGGACATGGAGAGCACGAGCTCGGGCGCTGGGACGGTACAAGGCGAACGCTAACCATTTCCGAAGCCCATATCATACAGGACCCCTGGCTTTCCGTGATGGATACATTGCGCCATGAGATGGCCCACCAGTATGTGGAGGAAATCTTAAAGGTGCTGGATGAAGGTCCCCACGGATCGGCTTTTCAACAGGCGTGCAAGCGGCTGCGCTGTATCCCCCAGGCAAAGACCGGACGGGACGAGTTTAGGAATACACAGGGCCCCGTTGCCGGAGACGAGAAGATTTTGCGGCGGCTGCAGAAGGTACTCTCGCTTTCCACCAGCCCCAATGAGCACGAGGCTCAGGCTGCCGTTCAGAAGGCGCGGTATTTGCTGCTCAAGTACAGCATCGATCTTACGGAGTTAGACGAGGAGCGCCAGTTTGGTACGCGTAGCCTCGGAAACGTCAAGGGGCGGCGGATGCCCTACGAGCTCTGGTTGGGGTCGATTTTGAACGAGTTTTTCTTCGTGGAAGTGCTCTGGGCACACAGTTATGACGCTTTGCGCGATCGGACGGGATCGGTGCTGCAGATTTTTGGTACGCCTGCCAACCTGGACATGGCCGCGTACGTCTACCACTACCTCTTGAAGCTGCTCGACCGTTTGTGGGGTGAATACAAGGCAGCCCACGAGATACGCTCCAATAAGGAGCGGCAGCGATATTTCGCAGGTGTGTTGGATGGGTTTTACCAGAAGCTCGATGAGCAGGAGAGGACACTCCAGGAGTCGTATGCGCTGGTGTGGAAAGGGGATCCCAAGTTGCAGGCGTTTTACCGGTATCTGCACCCAGGCGTGCGGACGCGATACTGGGGTGGGGTTTGCCCAACGCAGGTCTATCGGGACGGCCTCGAACAGGGCGGGCGGGTGACTATCCAGCAGCCGATTGCCGAGCCCACGACTAGCTTCGGCGTCTATCTGACGGAGTGAGGAAAGTCCCCTTCGTGGCGTTTCTCACAAACCTGTGAGGATTCCACGTCTCGCTCGCGAACTACTCAAGGCAAGAAAAAAGATCAGCGGCAATCCATACTGACGAAAATTAATCCCGCAGCGTGGGAAATGCAAAACAAAAAAAGCTAGGTGACAACGTGAGGGATAGGGGAATAGGGAATAGGGATTTCCTTTTTCGGAGCGATTATGTTCTGGAGGGGAAAAGAGGTCACCTTTTCAACCTGCAAATTTTCCACATGCCTAAGGTGAGCACCGGCACGACAAATACCGCGATAAACACATATGTAAGTAGGCCATATCCTTTCGCGATCAAGTCAACCAATCCAATAGTTGAAGCAGCAAAGATCGCTGTAACCAGGATGCCAATAGCAATGGCTGGACGTAGTGGTTTGGGCATGTGCTTGCCCTTTTCCTTATAAACCTCTGCGATCCTTTCGTTGATCGCGTGAATCATCGCAGTTCCGGTCTCAATGAAGGTACCAAATAGAACGATTTGAAAAAAATAATGAAAATACGGCGCACCAATACCCGTCAGTATATAGTTGATGGGAACCGTCTGTTGTACGATTTCCGGATAATGACCGATGACGGCGAAAAAAAACAAAGCTCCAGGTACCATGGCGATGGGACCAGCCAACAGGCCGGCCGTCAAAGCCTCCTTGCGGTTAACAATGTGGCGAGTGCAGAAGAGTATTGCCGGAATGGCAGCGACGTTATAACCGGCATAAGTCACCCCAGCCTTAAACCATCCGCTTCCCAAACCAGCAGCGCTCAGGTTCGTCGTAATCTGATCGCCAAAACCGGAAAAACACAAAAAAACGAAGATCGCATAGGTACCGTATAATACGAACGACCATCCGGCCAAGACATTTTCTATGACGGAGCTACCGTAAAAGACAAGAATTCCAATAATCAGCATCATGCTTATTGTGCCAATATCCTTATCAATACCGAAGTTCTCCTGGACAACTGAGCCGGAAGCGGCACCAAGAACGGACAGGGCCACCGTTATGAGTAAAAAATAGGCCAGTTCGAATGCAATCCAGCCTCTGCCCAGTAGATGACTGAAAAAACTCCTGTAATCATAGCTGCGGGTGAT
This sequence comes from Acidobacteria bacterium AH-259-G07, assembly GCA_027717925.1. GTDB lineage: Bacteria > Acidobacteriota > UBA6911 > RPQK01 > JADFOI01 > JALLOL01. Next base: position 2,455 of record JALLON010000173.1, read on the forward strand.
TCGAGCAAATTCAAAACTTGCCGCCGCCACAAGGCTCCATACGAGCATTGCGATGCCGATTCCGAGCAATCCGCCCAACGGTGTATCGGTCAGAAAGAATTCCACCAATTCACGGCCTGTCCCGTATCCTCCACCGATCACCACAGACTGAAATACGAGACCGGGAAGAAAGTACCTTTGCAAAAGATTTGATTTCATCGATTTTTCCCTGTCTCGAATCCGTTCTCCGTTTCGCCATTCCCTGTCAATCTCCGTTGGATTTGATCGACCTTCCTCGGGGTGGCTAGTTTTCAATCCGGTAGAGGTGGGTTTTGGTGCGGAGGTAGAAGGCTTTACCGACGATCGCGGCGGAGGCCATGAAACCATCATCGAGATGATTCTCTGCCAGGATCTTAAACTCCCATCCCGGTTGGATGGCGCTGATCTTACCTTCTTCACTGAAGAGCCAGATCTTGCCATCAGCATAGACAGGTGAAGCCGAGTAATTGCCGCCGATCCGGGCCTGCCAAACCACTTCGCCCGTCTTAGCCTCAACACAAATGGCAATACCTGTATCATTGATCATGTGAATCAGATCGCCGATCAGCAGGATGGACGGTTTATTGGGCACCCCGCGTTTCACTTTCCACGCGATATGGGTATCGGTTATGAGGCCCTTACCACCGCCGCGGACGGCAAATAACTGGCCTCTGGCGAATCCGGTGGGGTAGAAAATCATCCCGTGACCGACCACCGGCCGTGTGCTGGCCGAGTGTTGTCCTCGCTCCTCCACGCGCCAGATTTCCCCGCCGTTCAAAGGGTTGTAAGCATAGGCAGCCTTGGCTCCCAGGCTGATCAGCTCCAACCTTCCATTGATTATGGCGACGTGGGGCGTGGAGAAGGCCTTGCGCCAGTCCCCATCGGCCAGGGGTTTCCCGTTTTCATCCAGATCCTGGAAGTCGATGGATCGTTTCGTCCGCCACACAGTCCTACCGGTCTGCTTGTCCAATGCAATGACGAATTGATGGTCGCTGCCGTCAAAATTGATAATCAGGAGGTTTCGGTACAAGATGGGTGAGGATCCGGCCCCGCGAAAATGATTACATTCGATGTCGCGTCGCTCCCAGAGCACTTTGAAGCTTTTGGTGTCAATGCAGGCGGTGCCGGGCGAACCAAAAGTGACATAGACTCGCCCTTCCTCGATCACCGGAGTCGGCGACGCATAAGAGTTAAACGGATGGCAGAACTGCGGCTCGGCCACGTCGAAAAGTTTCAAGTCCTTGATGATCCGACCGGTATCGCGGTCTATGCAAAGGGCGTACAGTCTGTGGCCATCCCGGGTGGCTGTCGTTACCCAGATTTGATCTCCATAGATGACTGGCGAGGACCAGCCGCGGTCGTGTATGGGCGTTTTCCAGACCACGTTCTTGGTCTCGCTCCAATGTAATGGCAAATCCCGGGCACCCGAGTGACCGTTGCCAGACAGACCGCGGAACTGCGGCCAATGGTCGGCGGCAAAGGCAAGGGAGGTGTAGAGGATGAGTAAGAGTAATGAAACTGTTCTTTGCATAAGGCACACCCATACCGCTCAGCGAGGAATCCCCGGACTTACGGACTTACGAGGGCTGCGGCAAACACGTTTGTGGTAAAAATGCGAAGGCGCTCATGCCCCGGGCCCATGCCGATATCGTGGTCTTTAATCCCGAAACGATCCGGGACCTCGCCACCTACGAATTGCCGGCTCAGTACGGCCGCGGTGTGAAGTACCTCCTGGTGTCCGGGACGATTGTGGTTGACGACGAAAAGCTGGTCGAGGGCGTGGCTTCCGGTCGCGCACTGGTCTCGGGCCGGCGGAGGAGGTAGGCAGGGTCTGACCCCTAACTTCACCCCTGACTCCTCCCCGCTAGGGTTTGTGGCTCTTGGGGGAGAGCTGGACTTCAATGCCGTCCGGATCTTTGAAATAAATCCGTTGCGTCCCACCAGGCTGCCGTGGGTTCAGTCCTTCCTTCTCTAGGATGTCCTTGGCTCGCTCGACGTCATAGCCGTCCACCGCTAGGCAAAAGTGGTCCATTCCTGCTTTTTCTCGACGGAAAAGTGCCAGAAAGCCGCTGCGCAGATCAAGAAAACAGGAATTTTCGTTCTCACGCACCGCAGGCATCCCGAGCAAGCGGCCGTAAAATGCTTTGGACCGACTGAGGTCGGTGACGCGCAAGGCGACGTGGTTCACCGCGACTGCCTGAAACGGACTGCCTGCCGCAGTGGCAGAGCGCCCGCTGGCTGCCACTGTGAGCAGGGCCATGAAGCTGCCGATGACTTCTCGTCGCGACAGACGCCCTGATTCAAAAGCCTCCAGAATTTGAGTGATTGTAGCCTCCATGAAAGTCTCCTTTCCTTGACTGAAGTTAGATGTCCCATGCACCCAGCATCTTGCGAATCAGCACAATTTGGCCCAGATGGTAGACATTATGGTCGGCAACCAACAGAGCCTCTCTGAGAATCGCTTGCCCGTCTCCGTGGGGAATGGGAGCAAACAAGTCGATGGAAGGATCGCTGACGAGATCCTTCATGGCCTGAAGGTCTGAGCGAAAGGCCTCGATGCTGTTCTGCCAAGCAGAGTCATCAGAAGGCGCCTCACTCTCAGGCCAATAGCCACCGGGCCATTCAGGGGAAACGTGCTCAGAGTTGCGGCTGAATTCGAGAATGTCCCATTGGGCTATACGCATGTGTTCAAAAAGTTGCCAGATCGTATAGGGCAGGGCTGGCGTTTTTTGGCCGCGAATTTCACTGGACAGGTCTGTGATTGCCTGATCGAAGCTGACATGAGCACTCTTGCCGTCCAGCAAGTTTCGAAGGTAATTGCGAAGACTTTTGTCACGGTCCATTTTGACCTCCGTTCCGTGCGCCTACCGCGCTGTCCAGTGAAGTGAGGGGTCTGACCCCTCACTTCACTCCTCGTGCTTCGAAGCAGCTACTTCAACGCTATGACCAGAGAGTGCAGGGGGTCTTTACCGACGTTGACGAGTTTCGGCGCATTCTCCCCACGTTCGTGCCAGATCACGTGCCCGGCTTTGCGCTCGCGAATGATCTTTTCCCCCGTTTTTGGATCAGTCCGCTCGTAAGTGGCGTGGCTCACGAACACGATTACCTGATCGGATGGTCGAATGTAGGGAGAGCGCACACCCCCAGGCGGCATGATCCGCTCGGTCACCTGCACGCGGGCGTTCTCAAGCACCACCTTACGCGTTATCTCCTTTGCAGGGCTTACCGAATAGGCCACACACAGCGTGAGAGCTGACGATATTAGGGCCGTGAGTGCGATCTTTTTCATAATTCCTCCTCGGTTTCCTATCTTGCCATACTTAACCAGGCTTCGGGTAAAAAAAGCGATCCACACCTCCATGTCAGACTGCAGCTGCGTAGGT
>JALLON010000174.1 GCA_027717925.1 Acidobacteria bacterium AH-259-G07
ACATCCAACTTTACTATTCCATGATGATGATGAAGCCGCCACGTGGGGGCTTCGAAGCGCCCTGGCATCAAGACTTGGCCTTCTTTGTCCATGACCGAGCTGAATTGCTCGCATGTCAAGTCTATATTGACGACTCGACACTCGAGAATGGATGCTTACAGGTCGTGCCCGGAAGCCACAAACTGGGTTTGCTCAACCACTTTAAGGATGGACGCTTCACCGAGTTTGTGCAGGCTGATACATCTGTTTTCGACCACAAACGAGTCGCGCTGCCGGTGAAGGCCGGATCGATTGTTCTTTGGCACAGCCTAACGCTGCATAGTTCCCAGCCAAACCGATCGGATCAACCGCGCCGGGCGATCGTCTTTGAGTACAAGAATCCCGAGACACACCTGCTCGGAGGAGCATTTGATTGGCAGCGTGAAGTACGACCCGTGGGGCTCATGGTGCGAGGTCATGATCCTCCCGGTGAGTTGCCCTCAGCTCGTTGAGCCGTGACATGAAAGAGGATGATCACGGCTCACCCTGCAACGTGTGCTTTTACCGTATATGAAGGAGGGTAATGGGAACCCAGAAATCTGTTCACCATCGAAAAACCATTAAAAGGAGGGACTTCCTGCGCTTCTCCGGGCTGGCCGGAAGTGCGCTTGCACTGGCTTCTTGTCAAGGGCAGTCAACAAAGACGGCACCCGCCGCAGCCTTGATCCAGGCGACTCTTAACTACCTTGGTTGGGAAGGATACGATGCAGTCGACGCGGACGCCTTCAAACACACGGACAAGTGGATGAAGGAACATGGTATCGTGCTCCACTCGACCTACATTGGCAATAATGAAGAAATGTTTACCAAGCTCAAGGCGGGCGGGCCTGGTACCTACGATCTCGCTACACCTTATGTTGGAGTTTTACCGGCTTGGATCGACGCCGATATTTTGGAGCCGATCGACACATCTCAGCTTTCGAACTTCCCTGATCTCTTCGATGATTTTCAGACACTTGATTCTACAATGAAAGATGGTATCCACTACGCTGTGGCGTTTACCTGGTCTCCCTCTGTTCAACTTTACTCGGCCGATAGAGTCCCCCGACCGCCAAAATCCTGGATGGACCTTCTCGATGAAAAATACAAAGGCAGAATTGTGACAATTGATGGACACGACGGATTCCTGACCACGATGGCTCTCATTCTAGGTTATGATGATCCAAGCCCTCACCACCTGACAGCAGAGCAATTAGCGGAAGCAAAGAAGCTAGGCAAGAAATTTATGGCCCAGATCAAGACAATCGCACCTTCCTATGGCGAGTTGAAAAACCTTTTGGTGTCAGGCGAAGCCGACATTACGATGACTGAATGGGCAGCTATAGCAGGTTGGTCCCAGGCCGAAGGCGTGAATATTCAAATGAACATCCCCGAGGAGGGGTCCCATACTTACGTCGAAGGTTATGTCATCCCCAAGGATCCACCTAACAGAGCGGCGGCGGTAGCTTTCATCGACCATATCATCAGTCCCCAAGTGCAAGCCGATCTCGCCGTCTATGCCTCACAGGGTGTCGTCAACAAGAAAGCCGTCGATCTGCTGTCGGAGAATGCCAAGATCTGGCTGAATTACTCGAGTTTGGAAGAGCTCCTCGACAAGGCACCTGTTTACCCCCCAATACCTCACAAGAGCGATGTCTATACAACCTATGCGGACTGGCTTGAAGCGTGGGAGGAGCTAAAGCTCGGCGGGTGATCACAAATGGAAGAATTCTCTGTAAAGATTGAAGCGGTAACTAAAAGATTTGTGGAGATTGTGGCCGTTCAGCACTTTACCCTGGATGTGAAGCGAGGGGAATTCATTTCCCTTTTGGGGCCAAGCGGGTGCGGAAAAACCACTCTCCTGCGAATTATTGCAGGCCTGGAAACGTCAGATCAGGGCAGAATAGTCATAGAGGGCGAAGACATGACGGGGCAAACGCCCGAGAAACGACCGGTCAATATGGTTTTTCAGCGATACGCCCTTTTTCCACACATGAACGTCTTCAACAATATCGCGTTCAGTCAAGTTTTAAAGAAAAGGCCTCGGCAGGAAATCCAAGCGAAAGTTTCAGAAATGCTTGCACTGGTGGATTTGGATGGCTATCAGAATCGAAACGTCAATGAGTTAAGCGGGGGGCAATCCCAGCGAGTAGCCTTAGCGAGATCGCTGATCAACCAACCGAAAGTTCTTTTGCTGGATGAACCTCTCGGGGCTTTGGACTTGCTGATCCGCAAACAGATGCAATTGGAACTCAAACGCATTCAGAGGCACCTCAACACGACTTTTATCTACGTCACTCATGATCAAGAGGAAGCCATGATCCTATCTAATCGAATTGTCTTGATGAACAAGGGTGAGATCGTTCAAGTGGGAAAACCCGAGGACTTGTATAGGTTACCAGAGACCGTCTTCGCAGCCCACTTCATCGGAGAGACAAATCTTCTAGAAGGCAACGTGACACGTATCAACGCAAAGGGGATGGAGGTGGAGGTGGGTGGCCTGAGAATAAAGACACGCTTACATCCCAAGGTGAAAGTTGGGATGCAAGTCTGGCTCTCGATTCGCCCCGAAAAAATCGACCTGGCAGCGGATCAACCGGATGACCCGCCGAACAGAGTCAACCATAGAAATGATTTACCGGCCATTGTGAAAACCCGGACTTTCCTTGGTTCGTCTATGAATTATGAGGCGAGATTGGGCAATCAACGGCTTATGAATCTGGTGACCTCTGCAGAGGCTGTGAGCTATCAGCCGAGAGACAAGGTGCGCATCTCTTGGGCGAAAGAAGACACTGTCGTGTTGATTGATTAGGATGAACCGAACAAGACCAACCTCAAGGACCGATGCGAAACTGCTTTTCCAACTCGCACCTAGCACGCTGTACCTCCTTGTGTTCTTCGCCATCCCAGGATTCGTGTTGCTCCTGTACAGTTTTTGGCAAAAGAAAGGTTTTTCCATTGAACGGGTATTCACGCTAAAGAATTATTTGACCGTCTTAACGACGGATCTGTATATACGGGTAACGCTGAATTCTCTGATTATCGGCCTGTCTGCTGCTTTGCTCGCCGTGATCATTAGTTACCCCCTTGCATATGGTCTGAGATTCAAACTAAGAAGGTACCAGAGTACACTCCTGCTGCTCATCTTTGTGTCAGTCGTAGGGAGTTACCTCGCGCGCATCTACGCTTGGAAGAGCATTCTGGGCCAGAAGGGACTAATCAATCAGATACTTTTGTACGCCGGTCTTGTCCAAGAACCACTTTCTTTTCTACTTTTCAACCGATTTGCTGTCATTATTACCCTGACTAATCTCTTCGTCCCGTTTGCCTTCTTACCCATTTTCTCCGCATTCCAAAACCTGAATTTCGATGTGGTGCAGGCGGCGCGAGACCTGGGCGCTGGTCCGTTTCAGGTTTTTTATCGCATTACGCTTCCCCTAACCCTACCAGGAGTTTTGGCAGGCTTCATGTACACCTTTATCTTTGCAACCAGTGACTTCGTGGTGACTTCTCTGATGGGCGGCGTTTCCGGTCTCATGGTAAGCAAAGTAATCGCCGACCAGTTCGGCATCGCTTTCAATTGGCCTCTTGGGTCGGCACTCGCTTTTGTTTTCATTTTGACACTCGCGTCGGGATATTTGTTTTTGGTTGGATTATCCAGGTGGCTGAATATCAGAGGAGCAGGGGCCTAATGATGACATTCCCCTCGAAGCGAAAAGCCTCTATTTCTGGGAACTTGAAGCGTTTGTTGAGCGGCTTGCCTCTTATCGAAGCACTTTGTATCCTCGCCATACTTTTTATTTACCTTCCTATCTTAGTGCTCATTACCTTTTCTTTTAACGATGCTTCGATTGGCATCTTTCCTCTGCAGGGATTTACTCTGAAATGGTACCTTGCGCTAGTTACGGATACGCGATTTCTGGAAACGACCAGAAATAGTCTCTACGTAGCCGCTGTTACGACGGTCGTCTCCTGCGTGCTGGGAATAGCAGCTGCTTTCGGCATTGCCTATCATAAATTTAGATTGAAAAAAATCCTCGCACGCTTTTACATTTCCCCCTTCTTCCTACCGGGACAACTGCTCGGCATCGCCTTACTGTCTTTCTTTGCCTTCTTGCAAATTCGGCTGTCACTCTTCACCGTAATGCTCAGTCACATCGTTATAAGTATTCCCTTCTTCTATCTAATACTCAGCGCCAGGCTACAGGGGATTGATCGATCGATCGAAGAAGCAGCCCGTGACTTGGGAGCCAACAACTTTCAAGCGTTTTGGCGTATCACCTTGCCCATGATTCGGCCCTCGATTGTGGGCAGCGCGATCATCGTCTTTGCCACCTCCATGGACAATTTCATTGTGTCCTTCTTTACCATCGGTGCTGACAGTACCCTACCCATTTTGATCTGGTCGATGCTGAGAAGAGGCGTTTCTCCTTCAGTAAATGCGGTCTCGACCATACTGCTTGTAGTCACTTTCACGGCTGCGGTCGCGGTCAATCGCTTTGTTGATGTCAAACTACAATTGGTGTAAACGCCCGAGGACCAGCATGCCGAAAGTCAAAACGGATTTCGAATGCGGCAACATCGGCCCTTGGTCATTCGATGGTCCCCGACGCATTAGATTCGAGGCACCAACCGACGGTGCTCCATGGGCGATGTGGTTTTACTTTCGACTGTCGGACATGGAGCCTGGAGCATTTGAGTTTGTCCTCACGAACGTGCATCAATGTTTGGAACCTACCCATTGGGACAATGCCAAACCGGTAATGCGGCGTGTAGGGGGAAATTGGGTTCCTGCCGGCGATGACGATGTCGAGTTGGATCTGGAATCGGGAGAGTTTCGTTTCTCCTTTCAGCTACCAGGTGGGATGGTGGAAGTAGCGTACAGCTATCCCTATACACCGTCAATGCTGAAGGAATCGCTCACAAATCTAGCAAGTCATCGAGGTGTAGAAACTCGTTATCCCGGAAAAAGCAGCGAAGGCCGATCGATTCCTTACGTGATAATGAGGTCGAACAATCTCACCAAACAGCCGGAGATACTGTGGGCTCAAGCCCGAGAGCACGCCGGTGAAACTTCTGGTGGGTATGCTCTGGATGGTTTTCTTCGGACCGCTGTCAATAGCTCCTTGCTGGAGCATTTCGAAATTCACGCTCTCCCAATGATTGACATAGACTCGGTGGCGAAAGGACGTTATGGCAAAAATGCTCCACCGGTGGACCATCATATGTGCTGGTGCCCTGACAGTCCTCGCCAAGAAACCAAGCTCGCGATGGAGCTCATGAGAAAGAGCGTTGCGGGCGGTCGCAGATTTCGTCTCCTCATCAACTTCCACTCACCGTCGCCTGAAAATGATAGCTATATTGTGCCTTTCAATCCTACTCTCCTCACCGAGAGACAACGTTTAAGTGCAGAGAAACTTCACTATTCACTGGCCGCCCACAGCTCTCCAAATTTCCCTCTTACGGCGGACGAAATGTCATATCAGCGTGTGTCTTCCTGGTGGGACGACGATATAGAGCATCGTCCTGAGGCCTTCGTTTTGCGCCACTTCGGAGCCGAGACTTGTCTGCTGGAAACAGCCTATCATGGCAGCTCCACGAACAGACCTTCTAGCCCTGAAGTTTTACGCGAACTGGGTGCATCGGTCGTGAGGGGACTTGAAAGCTACTTCTTCGATGCTACTGCGGGAAGTATTGCAGTTTATGACAGTCTGCCGCCCATTTTCCACAGAAATCATAGATGGGTTTTGTGGAGTGTTCCCCAACATGCAAGGGTGATTTTCAATGAGAACCGGGCCTGGGCTGTAGGCGATGATCCAT
>JALLON010000175.1 GCA_027717925.1 Acidobacteria bacterium AH-259-G07
CCTCAGTCGCAGCATGCCTGACCATCAGAGCATTACGGATTCGGGTCAAAAGGTCAGCAATCGGATCCGTCATGGACATGCTTGTTACTCCGTAACAACTGACAGCTGACAACACAACTGACAACTAACAACTGACAGTTCGCAACTTCTTTGTGTCAGTTGTCAGCTTCGTTCACCAGCTTGCCTTAATCACCCCCGGGATCTCGCCCCGCAGGGCCAACTCTCGAAAACAGATTCTACACAGCTGGAATTTACGCAAATACCCTCGAACTCTTCCGCAGCGCTGGCAGCGCGAGTAGCGGCGAGTCGAAAACTTCGCAGGCTTCCTTTGTTTCGCAATGAGCGATTTTCTTGCCATTCTCCTGTTCTTGTCTAAATGGCTGCAGCCTGACGTTCCTCGCGCCTGGCAAAAGGCATCCCCAGTTGAGCCAGCAGGAAATGCGCTTCCTCATCGGTTTTTGCGGTCGTCACAATGGTGACGTTCATCCCATGTATGTGCTCAGTCTTCCCCAGGTCAATTTCCGGGAAGATGTATTGATCTTTCAAACCAACGGTGTAGTTACCCCTCCCATCAAAGGCACGGGACGAAACACCTCGAAAATCGCGCACGCGAGGAAAGGCAATATTGATGAGGCGATCGAAAAACTCATACATCCGATCACCTCGAACAGTCACCTTGACTCCAATAGGCATCCCTTTTCGCAGTTTGAAAGCAGCCACGGCCTTCTTTGCAGGCCGAACAATCGGTTTCTGTCCGGTGATTGCGGCCAGTTCTTCAGAGGCAACATCGAGCAGCTTTGCGTTCTGAATGGCCTCGCCTAAACCTATATTCAGCACGATCTTTTGCAGCCTGGGGACTGCCATGACGTTCCCGTAGTTGAACTCCTTCATCATGGCAGGGACGACCTCTTTCCTATATTTCTCTCCTAGCCTCGGCATCTCTATTGCTCTATTGCTCTGCGCGCGCAGCGCGCTCACTTGTCGATCGTTCCTCCGCACCTTTTGCACACACGCACCTTTTTCCCATCCGACAGTGAGCTGTAACTCACACGTGTGGGTTTACCGCACTCCCGGCAAACCACCATCAGGTTGGAAAGATGAACGGGGGATTCTCTCTCCACAATCCCTCCTTTGATATTCCTTTGCGGATTGGGACGCGTGTGCCGTTTGATCATGTTAATGTTCTCGACGACAGCTCGACTTTTGGAGGGAAAAAGCCGCAAGACTTTTCCTTTCTTGCCACGATCTCTTCCCCCCAAAATCAAAACTTCATCATCTTTTTTTATATGCCGCATAAAGCGCCGATCTTCCTCTTCTATTGCTCTATTGCTCTATTGCTCTTCTTACACCACCTCCGGCGCCAGGGATACGATCTTCAAAAAGCGCTTCTCACGCAGTTCCCGAGCCACAGGCCCAAAAACGCGGGTTCCAATGGGCTCCTTCTGGGGGTTAATTAGAACCGCCGCATTTTCGTCAAAGCGGATATAGGACCCATCACGGCGCCGCCTTTCTTTTCGCGTCCGAACAACGACCGCCTTAACCACATCTCCCTTCTTGACAGTTCCATCCGGACTAGCCTCCTTCACAGAGGCAGTAATGACATCTCCCAATCCCGCACTCCGCCCGGTATCGCCACCTACTGGATGGATGCAGGACAATTTTCGTGCACCTGAATTGTCCGCCACATTTAAGATGGTCTGCATTTGGATCATAGTCGCCTCCACTCTAACCTCTGGCCTTCTCTAGAATCTCTGTAACAACCCAGCGCTTTTTCTTGCTCAGCGGCCGAGTCTCTTCGATCCTGACCTTGTCTCCCACACCACACCTGTTATGCTCATCATGGACCATGAACTTACTGGTTCGACGAATGGTTTTACCGTAGAAAGGATGTTCGAAGAGCCGATCGACTGCGACCACCAGGGATTTCTGCATGGCGTCAGAAATGACTCGTCCCACTTTCGTATTTCTCTTTTTTCGAGTTCCTTGCTGCTCCATTGTTCTTGCCGTTTCCCCGACCTGCTGACCCGCTGACAGCTGACATCTGACAGGCAAAAGTTAGAAGTTGTTAATTGTCAGCTGCCAGTTGTCAGCTTCTTTTCCTTCTCAGTCAGAACGGTCTTGACCCGGGCTAAGTCCTTGCGAACCTGCCGAATCTTCATCACGTTGTCCTGCTGCCCCGTCGCCGTTTGAACTCGCAACTTGAAAAGCTGCTCGGAAAAGGCGTTCGCCTCATTCTGGAGCTCCTCAATTGACATTTCTCTGAATTTTGACGCTTTCATTAGCCTGCATACCGTGTCACAATCTTGGTTTTGACTGGCAGTTTCTGAGCGGCCAGTCGCAGCGCTTTCCGTGCTACTTCCTCAGTTAAACCATCGACTTCGTAAAGGATTCTTCCCGGGCGAATGACCACAACCCATCCCTCCAGAGGCCCCTTTCCTTTTCCCATTCGGGTTTCCGCTGGTTTTTTAGTGATGGGCCTATCGGGGAAAATCCGAATCCAGAGCTTGCCACCTCGTCTTGCGGCACGGCTGATGGCAATACGCGCAGCCTCAATCTGCCGGTTCGATATTCTGCCGGGCTCAAGAGCTTTTAGACCATACTGGCCAAAATCTACAGTATTTCCTCGCATGGCCTTGCCTTTCATACGACCCTTTTGCCGCTTTCTAAACTTCACTTTCTTGGGCATCAACATGATGTTTGTGACCCCTCACCTTCTAGTGGATTCTTGCGACTCGTAGATATCCCCTTTATAAATCCAAACCTTCACACCAATCACCCCATAAGTGGTAAAAGCCTCAGCAAACCCATAATCGATATCCGCTCTCAGTGTATGCAAGGGCAAACGGCCATGCAGATACCACTCCGCGCGCGCGATTTCTGCTCCATTGAGCCTCCCGCCGCAGCGCACCCTGATCCCTTTGGCGCCAAACCTCAAACTTGTGTCTATGGCCCGGTGCATGGCCCGACGGAAGGCCACTCGTTTCTCCAACTGAAGGGCAATGGATTCCCCTACCAATTGGGCATCGAGTTCTGGCTTATGAACCTCTTGGATATTGATATAAACTTCTCTTCCGGTCGTCGCCTGAAGATCAGTCTTGAGCCTGTCAATTTCACTCCCCTTGCGGCCGATAATGATTCCAGGCCGAGAGGTGTGCACGATCACCGTCAATTTGTTGGCTGCTCGTTCGATCTCAATGTTAGAAATACCGGCGTGGTAAAAACGCTTTTTCAAGTGCCTCTTGATCTTGAGATCCTCGTGCAGCAGCCGCCCATAGTCCTTCTTCGCAAACCACCTGGACTTCCAGGTGACACGATACCCAAGGCGAAATCCGTAAGGGTGTACCTTTTGACCCAAGCTTACATCTCCTCATCCTGTTCATCCGAAATGCGGATGGTAATATGACTTTGACGTCTTCTCTCCCGATGAGCCCGCCCCATTGGAGCCGCACGAATGCGCCATCTCCACTTGGTCGGACCTGAGTTGACAAAAGCCTCTTTTACAACCAGATCCTCCAGGCTCACAGTGGGCGACTTCTGCTCAGCATTGGCAATGGCTGAGCGCAATACTTTTTCTATGGGCCTCGCCGCACGCTTGCGTGAATACTCAAGGATACTCAATGCCTGCTCGACCTTCTTACCTCGAATAAGGTCAATGACCAAACGCGCTTTCTGAGAGGAGCCCTTGATGTACTTTGCTGTGGCTTGTGCTTCCATGTCCCGTCGTGTTCTCCTCACCTCAATCGCGCCGCCTTCTCCGTCTTACTGGAATGACCTCTGAAAGTCCTGGTGGGTGCAAATTCGCCCAGTTTGTGTCCCACCATGTTCTCGGTGACATAGATCGGGACGAACTTCTTTCCGTTATGTACAGCTATCGTGTGTCCTACCATCTCCGGAAGAACTGTGGACCTGCGAGACCAAGTTTTGATTACGCTCTTTTCGTTGGTCTCATTCAAGTGTCTGATTTTCCTGAAAAGGTGATTGTCAATAAAGGGTCCTTTCTTTACCGATCTGGGCATCACAGCTCCTTGGTGCCGCTGACCACCTGACAGACAACAAATGCTTCATAGCAAGAATCCTGTCAGTTGTCAGATACTATTTCTTTCGTCGACGAATGATAAACTTCTCCGTCCGTTTGTTGTTCCGGGTCCTAAAACCCTTCGTCTTCCAGCCCCAGGGTGAGCAAGGGTGGCGTCCTCCGGAGGCCTTTCCTTCACCCCCACCCATGGGGTGGTCCACTGGGTTCATGGCGACACCACGAACCTTCGGACGTCTTCCACGCCAGCGCCGAGCCCCTGCCTTGCCAAGGGACACATGTTCATGGTTCAGATTTCCAATCTGGCCAACGGTTGCCTTGCACATAATGTGTGCTTTCCGGACCTCTCCCGAGGGGAGCTTGATTTGGGCATAATGGCCCTCCTTGGCCACCAACTGTGCGGCAGCTCCGGCACTGCGCACCAGCTGCCCGCCCCTTCCCCGGCCTAGTTCGACATTATGGATCATCGTACCTACCGGGATGTTGATCAGGGGTAAACTGTTGCCCGGGACAATGTCGGCCTCGGGTCCGGACACGACCTTGTCCCCAAGACCCAATCCCATCGGGGCCAAGATGTATCGTTTCTCCCCGTCCACGTAATGCAATCGCGCGATTCGAGCGCTGCGGTTCGGATCGTACTCGATGGCAGCTACCGTGGCCGGAATCCCATCTTTATCCCGTTTGAAATCGATGATTCGATACTTACGTTTGTGACTTCCACCGCGACGACGGACACAGATGTTCCCATAGTTATTGCGGCCACTGATCCGCTTCTTCCCCTCAGTAAGACTCTTGAGAGGTTTGATGTCGGTCAACTCACCCCGAGTCTGAACAGTACGAGCGCGTGTTCCGGGAGAGGTCGGCTTGTAGCTTTTAATTGCCATAAATCCTAAACGCCTTCAAAGAACTCAATAGACTTTTGTCCTGCTTTTAATGTGATATATGCTTTTTTCCAACTGGGCCGTCGACCTCGATTCCGTCCCTGCCTTTTTATCTTCCCCTCAAAATTAGCGGTCCGTACCTTCTCCACCTGGACATCGAAGATTTTCTCAACAGCCTCTTTAATGTGCCGCTTCGTTGCTCCTTTCCGGACCCGAAAAGCCACCACTCTCCCGTCGCTCTTCTCCTTTTCGAGCGTACTTTTCTCAGTCACGTGCGGGTAACGCAAAATGTCATGTATGTTCGTTGTCATCGCTGCAGCACCTCCTGAAGTTCTAAGATCGCACGCTTGCTGATCAAGAGGTGTTTGCAGTTCAGTAAATCGTAAACATTCAGGCCCAGGGTAGGAACCAATTTCACTTCAGGGAGATTTCGCGCGCTCAGATAAAGATTGCGGTTTTGGTGATCATCGACTACCAGCACTTTCCTATCCAGATTGAAGTTTTCGAGCACTCGCAAAAACCCTTTGGTTCGGTGGCTCTCCAGAGCAAATTCGTCTAAAACGGTTAGCTTCTTGTTTTTCAACTTGTCGCTGAGCACAGCCTTGAGGGCACCGCGGCGTTTTTTTTTAGGAAAAGCCTGTGAATAGTCTCGCGGAGTGGGCCCAAAGGCCACCCCACCTTTTCTCCACAGAGGATTACGGATACTTCCGACTCGGGCACGCCCGGTACCCTTTTGTCTCCATGGTTTCCTGCCGCCTCCCCTCACCGAGGCGCGGCTTTTCGTTCCATGAGTCCCTTTGCGCTGAGCTGCCAGGTAAGCTCTCACCGCTTCCCAGACAAGGGTTTCGCTGGCGGTGTACTTAAATACCTCATCTGCCAGTTTCAGCCTTCCGACCAACTTGT
>JALLON010000176.1 GCA_027717925.1 Acidobacteria bacterium AH-259-G07
AGGCCTCCTTCAGATTTTTCAGACTATTCTCGCTTGAAAATCACCCAAACTCGAGCTGGACCGCCTGAACCATTTTCGATCTTGATGGGTGCAGCGATCATCCAAGCTCCACGCGCAGGAACTTGCTCCAAATTTGCTGCATTTTCAATGTGATAGGCCCCAGCACCATTGACGATATGATGGACGGGAAAATCTGTAGAAAGGCCGTAATCCACACTGAGCGTGTCCACACCAATCCCTTGAATTGCCCGTTCTTTAACAAGCAAGAGCGCTGCCTCGCTCGAAAACCCCGGGAAATGTAAACGCCCAGAGGTGTCCTGATTCTTATACCGGTCGTAGTCATTCCAATACTGTCCCCAACCAGTGAGTGCGAACACGACTGCCCCGGAGGGGATCAGTCCCTGTTGATTTTCCCAGCCTACGAGATCGTCTGGCGACAGGCGATAGTCTGGGGCCAGCTGACAGGCTTCACGGATATCAACAACCACAGCTGGTGCAACTAGATCTTCAAGCCCGATCTTGTCGATCGACACTTGTCCTGCCTCGAAGTGATTCGGTGCGTCCATGTGTGTGCCCAGGTGTTCCGGCGTAGAAAAAGCGCCCGAGTAAACCCCATCCTCTTCCAGCGTGGCGATAATTTCAAAATGGAACGGGCAATAACCCTCCCCTGGCCAATATGGATTTGCCTCGCTCAAAGCATATCCGAGGTCAACAACCTGCATCTGCCCACTGCTAATCTCACCTAGAGTGGGCGGGGCCGGGGAACTTGCACACGAAAGAAGAAGACAAAGGAGAGGAAAAACTCTATAGAGAGATGTCACTATTCTACCTGAATGTAGGTCGGTCCCAAATCGGCAACATGCCCCACTTGCTGCCCCAAGAACCCCTCTGCTTCCAATTCCTCCGCTAATGTTTTCCCATCTTCCTTGTGTAGGCTAATGAGCAATCCTCCCGAAGTTTGTGGGTCTAGTAGAATCTTTTGCCGAAGAGAGGGAATGCCATTCCATGAGATGGCAGTTCCAACGTAACGACGATTGGATTCTATCCCTTCTGGAAGCATCCCCTTCCTGGCCAGCTCTTCAGTTCCCTCCATTACAGGTACTTTTCCGGCATTCAAGAAAAGTGTTTTGCCGCTTGCCTGGGCCATCTCGTAAGCATGCCCGACCAAACCATAACCGGT
The DNA here is from genome assembly GCA_027717925.1 of Acidobacteria bacterium AH-259-G07. Classification (GTDB taxonomy): domain Bacteria; phylum Acidobacteriota; class UBA6911; order RPQK01; family JADFOI01; genus JALLOL01. The sequence continues at coordinate 1,181 of JALLON010000176.1, forward strand.
GATATCGGTGACAGAATGCACGCGAAATTTCCCCATCCGATCAACCGCCTCGGCATTGAGTCTGAGCATCCACCGGATCGCTCTTTTCCCGATGTCGGAAGGAGTCTTTTTAAACTTAATCCCGGTGGCGATGATCCCCGTTCCCAATGGCTTAGTGAGAAGTAAGATGTCACCTGCTTTGGCCGTGCTGTTGGTGTACATTTTCTGAGGATTGACCAGACCCGTCACGCAATAACCAAATTTGACTTGAGGATCCTGAACAGAATGACCCCCAATGACTGCGACCTGAGCTTCATTCATCTTCTCGGTGCCGCCGCGTAAAATCTTGTGCAGCACTTCTTCCTCCAAGCTGTCACTTGGAAAACCGACAATGGAGAGCGCAAAGTGGGGAACTCCCCCCATGGCATAAATGTCACTCAGGGAATTGGCCGCCGCTATCTGACCGTAGGTGAAGGGGTCGTCGACCACCGGTGTAAAGAAATCGACCGTCTGGACCAACGCCCTCTCATCGTCCAGACGATACACTCCGGCATCATCGGCTTTTTCATAGCCTACCAGCACATTGGAATCCTGATAAACATTAATTCCGGCTAGAACTCTCTGCAGCACCTCCGGTGCCAGCTTTGAAGCTCAACCCGCGCAATCGACCATTTCAGTCAATCGCTTCTTCCTTCCAAAAAGCATGATTTTGATTATACTCTACCGTCTCGTTTTCAACATGCTTGCTCGCACTTTAGGCCCGCGCATGCCGCGAATGGCCGCGAATTAAGCGGGCCTAAATGCTCAGCTGGTCCATTATTCAAGCTGAAATCAGAGGGCACACACACCTGATTCGCAGCCATTCGCGTCATTCGCGGGTTTACTTTCACAATCCTACGATTGGTTATAATCATTTCCAATGGCTGCGACACATTACGACGTGATTGTCATCGGCGGAGGTCATGCAGGGTGTGAGGCCGCCGTCACCTCGGCGCGAATGGGCGCCAAGACGGGACTTTTTACCATCAACTTAAACATGATTGCACAGATGTCTTGTAATCCCTCAATCGGCGGCATCGCCAAGGGGCATCTGGTCCGAGAGATTGACGCACTGGGCGGCGTCATGGCGGAGGTCACCGATCGCACGGGTATCCAATTTCGCCTTCTGAACCGCAGCCGAGGTCCGGCCGTCCAAGCACCGCGAGCTCAGTGTGACAAGGAACTGTATCGCAAAGAGATGCAACGGCTCCTTCGGGAGCAGGCAAACCTCACACTCGAGGAAACCGAGATAACGGCCATTGTGCGGAAAAAGAATAGGGTGGTGGCTGTCGAGACCTCGGATGGGCGCCGGATCAGCTGTGCGGCCGTTATTTTAACCACAGGAACTTTCTTAAATGGTCTTTGCCACGTGGGGGAACACAAGTTTGTGGCTGGGCGCTCCGGGGAAAAAGCTTCCGTTCAACTGGCTGAATCGATTCGCAGCATCGGATTTCAAATGGGCCGGCTGAAAACAGGTACGCCGCCTCGCCTCGAGCGGGAAAGTATTGACTTTTCGCATTTTGAAATTCAGCCGGGAGACGAGGACCCTACACTCTTCTCCTTCCGCAGCAAAGGCGTTTGTCAACCCCAGGTGCACTGCTGGATTGCCTATACCAACGAGCAGGTTCACAAGGTCATTCGGGATAATCTCCATCGCAGTCCACTATACGGGGGAGAGATCGTAGGGATTGGGCCACGCTACTGCCCCTCGATCGAGGACAAAATCGTCAAATTCTCCGATCGCAGCCAACATCAACTGTTTCTTGAGCCGGAAAGCCTCAGTTCTAACACGATTTACATTAATGGTCTCTCCACAAGCATGCCTCTGGACGTGCAGCGCGCCATGCTTGATCACATCGAGGGCTTTAAGAACTCTGTGATGGTCCGCCCAGGGTACGCTGTAGAGTACGACTTTGTTCAGCCCGCCCAGCTGCACGCCAGGTTGGAAACCAAGGCGGTTGAAGGACTCTTTCTTGCGGGCCAAATTAACGGTACCACCGGCTACGAGGAGGCTGCAGCCCAAGGCATTATTGCCGGGATCAACGCCGCCCTAAAAGTTCTCGCCAAAGAACCTTTTGTCTTAAGTCGCTCAGAGTCCTATATCGGCATCCTGATTGATGATCTGGTCACGCGTGGCGTCGATGAGCCCTATCGAATGTTCACCTCCCGAGCCGAGTATCGCCTCCTGCTACGCATCGATAATGCGGATCGGCGCTTAATGCCCTACGGTGCTCACCTGGGACTAGTTCCGGCAAGCACCCACCGGCACTTTCAAAAGAAATGGGAGCGCATTGACCAAGCGATTAACTTCCTACGAGAGACTTACTTAAAGAAAGATTCAGCGTCTTTTGAGAGACTTCGAGATGCGTTCGGATTGGAGTCGGGAACTTCCCTTCAACAAATTCTCAAGCGTCCCGAGGTAAACATCAAGGATCTTTACGGCGTTCTGGAAAAAAACGGCATCACATTAAACGAAGAGGAACGCCGCGTGGTCCAGACACAAGTCAAATATGAAGGCTACATCCTTCAGCAAATGCGTGACATCGAGCGGCTGCACTCGCTGGAGCACCGCCGCATTCCTTCCAATTTTAATTACCAGGAGGTGGGCGGACTTTCCCGCGAGGTTGTGGAGCGATTGAGCAATGTAAGACCGGATAATCTTGGCCAGGCCTCCAGGATTACTGGGATCACTCCCGCCGCTATTTCTATCCTGAATATTCATCTCGAACGGCGTCAAAGACCCGGGGTGTAAAAATGAGCCTCGGCCTCACGCCCGTTGCGCAGCTTGAGAAAGCGTACGATATTAAATTAACGGCAGATCAGAAACACCGCATTCGCCTCTACCTTGATCTTCTTAAACGATGGAATCGCCGCATCAATCTGACTTCGGCGGATGGCACGGAAGAATTGCTGCGATTTCATTTTTTTGAATCCTTCTGGGCGGCGCAGCTTTTTCTGGATGAGGGGGCAGCCGTGGCCGATGTGGGCAGTGGCGCCGGTTTTCCCGGTTTAGCCATGAAACTCTATCGGCCTTCCCTCCATTTGAGCTTGCTCGAGAAGAATCACAAGAAAGTTGTCTTCCTGCAGGAAGTCAGCCGCCTTCTGGACCTGGATGTTGAGATCTTCCATGGTCGAGCGGAAAGTTTCGCCAATTGGAATGCCATCGAAGTGGCCACTTTTCGGGCACTCAAGCCTTCGCAGGAGCTTCTGAGGATTTTCTCCTCCTGCGGCCTCTGTTTACTTTATTTCCACGGGAAAGATTTAGAGGAATCCCTTAGGGGACTGCCCGTCGTGACACAAGCAAAAGTGCCTCAATCGCGGAACCGGTATGTGGCGCTTTTGCAATGCTCCTACCGGGTGTGAGAAATGCGGACTAACCCGCATTTCTCACACTAAAAGAAAAAAAGACAGCCCTTTCTGCTATAAGTAGTTGAAAAACCAGCAACTTATAGCAAGAAAGGAGCTGTCCTCAATGAGTACACAGTGTAATCCGAAACGTTTCCAATTTCAAGACTTGAATGGGCGAGCCGTGGTAGGCGGATTCGATGGTGGAGAGATCACCTCGGACGGGGGAGGATTGCTGCTCAGAGAGGTGGAAAAGCGAACCGGGGTGATCCATGAATTCGCCGGCTGCTTTCGAGACGGGCGCAATGCGAAGCTGATTGAGCACAGCGTCCAGGAGTTGGTGGGACAGCGGGTCTATGCCTTGGCCCTGGGCTATGAAGACTTAAACGATCATGATGATTTAAGGCGAGACCATCTGTTGGCCACGCTGGTGGAAAAGGAGGACCCCACCGGAGAGAATCGTCGTCAAGAGCAAGACAAGGGCAAGCCGTTGGCGGGCAAGAGCACCCTGAATCGCCTGGAGCTTCATCCGGGAGGGGAAAGCCAGGATCGCTACAAAAAGATTGCCGTGGATGAGAAAGCCGTGGAGCGCTTCTTGGTGAAGCTGTTTTTAGACCGCTACGATACTCCTCCGAGCCGGATCACTCTGGATTTAGATGCCACGGATGATCCGCTGCATGGGCATCAGGAAGGGCGCTTTTTCCACGGGTTTTATAACTGCTACTGCTATTTGCCGTTGTATATGTTCTGCGGCGGTTTTCCCTTGTGTGCCCAACTGAGGGTCTCCAACATCGATGCCTCGGAAGGGACGGTGGAGGGCTTGGAGCGGATCGTGGCTCAGATCCGGGAACGCTGGCCGCAGGTGCAGATCTTGATTCGAGCCGATTCCGGATTCGCCCGGGAAGAGATCATGGCCTGGTGCGGAGCCAACGGAGTCGACTACGTGCTGGGCTTGGCCAAAAACAAACGACTGCTCAGACGGATCGAAAAAGAACAGGAGAGAGCTCGAGCACGGTTTGAGCGGACGGGCCGGCCCACTCGAATCTTCGCCGAGTTTTCCTATCGGACCCGCAAGAGCTGGAGTCGCAGCCGGCGGGTAGTGGCCAAGGCCGAGCATTTGGCCAAGGGAGCCAATCCGCGCTTTATCGTGACTTCCCTGTCGCGGGAACAAATCAAGGCTCGTCCTCTTTATGAGCGAGTCTACTGTGCCCGGGGAGACATGGAGAATCGGATCAAGGAGCAGCAATTGGATCTGTTCGCTGACCGG
>JALLON010000177.1 GCA_027717925.1 Acidobacteria bacterium AH-259-G07
GAGCTGTTGGCATCGACGAGAACGGCTGGGCTGCAGGCACCCTCAGGCGACTCACGACCGGTGCGGGTCTGAAAGGGGGTTACCTTTCTCGGGGATTGTCCCGAGAAGGCAGAGCCGAACATTAATGGCAGAATCTTCGTATTCTGCTGTTAGAGGTCATGATGATAGCGCGCAAGAATCGCTTGATCCTGGGGGTCATCACTGTCGTGGCCCTGTCCTTCCTCGCTTGGGTCAACAGGGATTGGCTAATAGCCAAAATCTACCTGTACGAACTTGAGTCAGCGGATCGAGTCAATAACCTTCAGGTGGATCGCCTGATCCAAGCACTGGATCTGAAGCCAGGAGACAAAGTAGCCGATGTGGGAGCTGGAACAGGGCTGTTTTCGCGACCCTTGGCGCGGGCAGTGGGGGAGGAAGGCATCGTCTATGCTGTGGATATCAATCCGGAGTTACTCTCCCACATTGAGGAGACTGCTCAGACTGAAGGGATCAGCAACATTCAAACGGTACTGGCCGCAGAGAACAATCCACTCATTCCCGAACCGGTTAATCTCATCTTCCTGTGCGACACTCTCCATCACATGGAGAGTCGGGCCGAATATCTAAAAGCCCTTCGACAGTATTTGCAGCCCAGTGCTCGCATAGCCGTGATCGATTTCGGAGAAGACTCCCCTCATCTTCTGGCGTCGATGAAATATTCCTTGGCCGACCTTAAGAGATGGATGGAATCCTCGGGATATGATCTTGTAGGAGAGCACAGTTTTCTCGAAGACAATTTCTTTGTCGTCTACAGATGCCGCGACTGTAATGGCTCAACTGGGGAATAGAGACCTTTCGTAATTCTGTTTCTCCAGCTAAACTCTCCAGGCCACCCTAACCGGGGATTCGACAATTTTCCCCGCGGTGTTTTCAAACCTGCTGTAAAGGTTGGTGGGCGGATATAGCTCCTCGCCTTATTGTCTGATTTTCTCCAACATCCGCTTTGCATTCTCGAGCGCCGGGTCAATCTCTAATGCTTTCTCGTAATAAGCAATCGCCTGTTCCCTGTCCCCCAACTCCAAATAGAACTCGCCTGTACTGTCATACAAGTTGGCCTCGTTTGGATAAAGCTCTCGGGCAATCGCGAGAAGCGCGAGACCGAGCTTCAACTGCCCGAGGCTCTTGAACTGATACGCCCAATTATTCAATGCGCGTGCGCTAGCGGCCTTGCCGACATCGAGCTCCCTTGCAGCATTGATAAGGGAAGAGGCTTTTTCCATATCCCCGGACCCCAGATACACCAAGCCGGCCATAACGTGAGCTTGATCGGACTTTGGATACAGGCTCACTGCCATGTTGGCCACTTGAGCCGCCTTCTTCAGATCGCCCTTGAGGTAGAGGATTCCTACTAGTTCCGAAAACTGATTGACGAAATCTGGATAGATTTTGGCTTTGTCGAACACCTTCTTTAGATGCTTTTCTAATTCATGAAAATCTGAGGAGCGCGTCAGCGCAAAGCACTGTGTGTCCTCATTCCACGTCTTCTCCCAATCTTTTTGCCAGCCCCTGAGCAGTTTCTCGAATGGCTTGTCAAATCGCTGCGTCTTGGGGAAATTTCGATCCGACTCATACATTTTTGTATAAGCTTCGAAGAAGGAAATGGCACCTCTGCGGTGCAGCGGTTCGACATAGTCATCACCAAAATGGTCCTCGAGTTTCTGGGACATAAAGGAGCCGAGCAGCACAAATGGTTGACTGGCAGATGGATGGCGACCCTCGGTGATCTTGTGCTGTGCTTCTTCAAAGCTTGACTGTAACACGTTTGCATCAACGCAGCTGTTGAAGTAGGCAAAGGCTTTGGCCACTTCTTCAGGGTCAACTGAGACCGGCTTGTCGTAGCGGTCGAAGTAGCTCATCCCGTAATTGAAAGATTCCCACATCGCTCGGTAGATCTGGTTGGTCGCTCGGGCACCAGTATATGCGGGTGGGTGATAGGCTTCTTTCATGATCAGCCAGTACAACCGGCGGACGTAGCGAGATCTGTCCGCACCTTCGAAATTGGAGGCCACTGCAATAGCGAAATTTGCTGCAGGGTAATAGACGAGGAAGGTACGCGTTTCTGGCTGCCCACCGCCATGAGAGACGGCAAATCTCCCATTAACGGGCGTAGTGGTCCAACCCATCCCGTATCCCGTGCGATGACCATCCTTAGTAACCATGGAGGTAAACATTCGGTCTACGTAATCCTGGGGGAGTACTCGTCCCTCCATCAGGCCTTTTGCGAACTTCAAAAGGTCGATTACAGTCGATCGAGTCCCTCCGGCGGCAAAGCGGCTGCTGATGTCGACAAATTCTGAATTAATGATCTTTCCGTTGGGACCTCTCCTATAGCCGCGAACCCGATTGGGAATAATCGCGTTTGGATCGTCCATCCGCGTATTGACCATGCCGAGAGGACCCCATAGGCTCTCGCGCATGAAATCACCGTAGGATTTCCCTGACGCTCCCTCGATGACCGCTCCCAGTAAATTGTAGCCGTAGCTCGAATAATTGAATCTCGTCCCCGGCTCAGCAACGAGTTCAAAGTCTTCGAAGACGGCGATCGCTTCGCGGGTGTTTCTATGGTCTTTGAAATGGCCTTCTTTATCGTAATCCTGGTAGTGACTGATGCCTGCCAGATGGCCCAGCAGCTCCCTCACTGTTACGGGCCATTTTTTCTTCGGAAAGTAGGGCACGTACGTCTGCACCTCGACGTCGAGGTCAATCTTGCCCTGTTCCGCGAGCTTAAGAACACCAATAGCCGTCATCGGCTTCGTGACCGAAGCCAACCGGTAGGCCGACTCAGCCTTGGCTGGGACTTTATTCTCGAGATCCGAGTAACCGAACCCTTCGGCCCACCAAAAATCATCTTTGATAAAACCAATCGAAAGACCCGGAATCTCATCAGATGCCATTTGTTCTTTGACAAATTGTTTAAAGACCTCGATTTGTTTGGAATAATCTGGGGCGCTAAAGACTGAAAAGGGCTGACAAGCGAGCATCAGCGCCAGTACTAACCCCGTAGTGTTCCTAAGGTTCATACGATTCCCTCCACAGTTCGAAGGCTTACACGACTTTCCCAATGAAACCCAATTTGATTTGATAGGTCAACCAAACCGAGAATTTGAGCAGATTTTTCGAACGGAGGAGACCTTCGATGTGAGTTTGCACTTTCTGGTACTTAAGCCTTTAGGACGAATTCCCCTCTAAAGCTGACTTCAGTGACTACAAACTGACCTCCCGATTCGGCGGGTCGGCTTCCTCTACTACGTCTGGGACATAGACGAGCGATCCAAGAGCGGAAAAACTGAACTCGCAGCCCTGGTAGTTTCGGTAACGGCCTGGGTGACGCTCTCCACAATGGGAGCAGCACCAGGTCAACCACTGAGATTTACCTACACAGTCTTGAAGACAGAGCCATGGTAGTATATGAACGTGCCAGGAGAAATTCTCACACACAGTCTCACACAGCGTAGGAAAACAGCTGACGTACTTTTCTGTAACATATTGAGTCTAAATTCTAAATAATGTGGGCCGTTAGCTCAGTCGGCAGAGCATCTGCCTTTTAATTTGAGTCCCTGAGTTTCACAACCTCCTAACTTTCAATAAGTTGTTGATTCTGCTGAATTTGCATTTAGCAGATTTTTGCTGATTTTCTCCATTTTGGCAGATTTTGGAAGGATTTTCTCACACAGATTCTCACACAGAAAATCCCCTTCTTGGCCTTCAAGGCCATAAGTCCAGCACTTAGTTCCCAAGGACTGACAGATTGAGTGCTCCTTGATGTTCTCCCAACTCATTAGGACAATAACGCCTAGGAGGATGAGATGTCAGAAGAGGGAGTAGCCAAGTACTACATTGTGATTGGAAGGTGGCCAGAACCGGAGACCAGGCCCTATCTTCATCTAGTGGGGAAACCAATCAGGTTTGATCCTGAATCTGACATCAATGAGCTGTCCGAAAGATTAAGACACATGTACAAATCTGTCTTGGACCCGAGCTTGTTTGAAAAGCGGAGTGAAGCCAGGGCATTTGCATCTTTTCTGGAGAAGAAGGGTTTTGAAGATGTGGAAGTGTGTGCTGTTGTCCCCCTTCAGAAGTTTGTTCGGGAACCCAAGCTGATAGTGGATGAGAAGGAGAACCAATGAGTGTGTGTGATCCAGTTCGCCGTCCCACGCTTACCAGAACTTACCATCTCAACCGGAAACAAAACGGAAACATCATTTCTCATTGCCTGTCGGAGGATCAATTACGATCGAAAGGTTAGGTTGTCCAACCCATGATTGTAGAACTCGTCGGCATACCTCTTTTCCAAAGGTTCTTCCCTCTCGAATCTCTCGTCGATCGCCATGGATAGGAGCCTTTCCTCTCCGATCTGTCGTATCAAATCTCTCTCCCAACAGACGGAGAATTTCAGGGCTCCTTGATTGACTGGATCTTCCATGCGAGAAAAGTCGAGAATCGTTTGGCGGAAAGCTCCAAACTCCTCCCGTTGTTTCTCCTCGTATTGCGTCCGGCTGACGCCAGTTCTGATAACGCTTAACATCTCATCCAAATTGAACTTCGATTTGTCGAGGACTTTGTATACTTCTCCCTGTCCACCTTCACCCAGCTTCTCAATTTTTTCCCACCGTTCGTTGTAATCCATAAGCTAAGTGGTTCTTTCCGCCTTGGAGCGGTATTTCAGGAGAAACGCTTCTAAACGAAGAAAGACCTTATTGTTCCCTCAACTTATCGAACTCCATCAGCTTATGCCTAAAGCTCCCTTCACTCGCTGTAAACTTTCCTGCGTGCTTGGCTAAGATCTCTTGTTTCAATAAGCTTTATCATAGAAGCTTGCAAAGCATCGCTTGGTTCAACCGTTGCTGTCTTCTCCAGTTCGATAGCGAATTCCGCACCATCAATGCCTGTGATTGTTGCTCTGAATTGATTGAGAAAAGTGGCATCTGTTGGCACTTCAGGGTACTCAAGTAAAACAAAGCCTGTGATTGGGATGTGAGGCTCTACGCTTCGATTGAATAGTAGTTGATCTAACAAATCTAATTGGAGCAGACTTGCACTCGAAAAATTGTCGTTCGCAATGCGATAAATATCTCTACCGAAAGTGCTTAACCTTATCAGCTTAACCCAGTTTTCATCCGATGTTTGCGACTCTATAGCTATTCCAGCAAGCATTACAGGATGCGCCTGTCTATTCGTAATGCGCAGAGACAAAGCCACATTAGCTGGTGAAATAATGTAGTTATCACCAGTCAGGTAGCCCATCCAGAATCCGCTACCAACCTCGCGTCTGTCACTCCTAAACGTTGCCATTATTGAAGCTTGGAAAGGACTTTCAACAACGACGGGATTTTCCTTTGCATACTCTCTGCCGATTAACCACCATATACCGCCAACCCCTACGGCGGTTAGAATCATTACAATTATGAGAGATAAAATGGGATACGGAGCACCAACATAGCCGTAAAGAAGCTTCAATAGTTCCATGGGATGGTATTTTCTCATGACCGTCCCCTTGGATCACGTATATAATCACGTCCAGTTCTTTTCAAGAACTCTACCCGATCAGCCAAAGCGAAACTCCCGACGCTGAGTCTCTACTGAGAATGTTCGTTAACTGATCTGAAACAACAATATTGATTTTGAAAAGGATTTTCTGATGGAACGCGACAAGATCATCCAGAAGCTGCAAGGTCTCTACCAGACTCGTGGGGGACAGGTTTGGGCCACCGTGTTTGCGAGAGCCCCCTACAATGGTGGGAGCAACTTGGTTTGCCTTCTC
>JALLON010000178.1 GCA_027717925.1 Acidobacteria bacterium AH-259-G07
GGGAGGCGATCACTCCCTGGCCGCCGGAAGTATTGCGGGAACTTCTTCCTTTTATCGGGGACAAAATAAGAAGATTGGGTTGATCTGGATAGATGCACACGCGGATATGAATACTCCTGAGACCAGTCCGTCCGGGAATGTTCATGGAATGTCTTTGGCAGCGGTATTGGGACTGGAGCCCAGGGAACTGAGTGAGATTGAGGGTTTTTCACCAAAAGTCGAGTCCGCCAGCACGATAGCCATTGGGGTTCGCAGCATCGATGCCCTAGAAAAGCAAAACATCGATAAAACCGATTTGCGGGTGGTCACCATGAAGGAGCTGGACATGCGAGGCATGAGAGCGGTGATGGAAGAAGCCTTGGAAAGGGCTATAACGGGCACCGAGGGGTTTCATTGTAGTTTCGATCTGGACGTTGTGGATCCTCAGGTGGCACCCGGTGTCGGCACACCGGTTCGCGGCGGGATAACCTATCGCGAGAGTCACCTGGCTATGGAGATGATTGCGGACAGTAGCAAATTGCTCTCGCTCGACTGCGTGGAAGTCAATCCCGTTTTGGACGGCGGAAATGTCACTGGTTTATTGGGTGTTGAGCTGATTTGTTCGGCTCTGGGAAAGAAAATCCTGTAAAAGGGGGAAGGGGTCAGGTGGGAGGAGGGGTCAGACCTTGAGTTTTGGGTTTGGGGTCTGACCCCTCCTCCCCTCCCCACTTGGCATGCATGTCTTAGTCCTGTGCGGTGGGAAATCCGCTGAACATGAGGTTTCCTTTTTATCGGCCGCATCTGTCCTCGACACCCTCGACCCAGCAAAGTATCGGGTTTCAGTGATTGGCATTCAAAGGGATGGTTCTCTCTATCCTCCTGAAGCCACTGTAGATAGACTCAAGCTGGACTCTCCTGAGAAGTTTCAGTTTCCCTCGGGCGAGAACTGGGTCTGTTTGCTCGCTGATCTCAAGCCGGAGACAGTTTTCCCCGTACTGCATGGGCCGTTCGGCGAAGATGGGACCATTCAAGGAATACTCGAGGTTCTCGATATTCCTTATGTTGGCGCCGGAGTCTGGGGTTCAGCTGTTGGCATGAACAAAATCCACAGTAAAAAGATACTGCTGGAGGAGGGTTTGCCCGTTCTTCCTTTCATTTCTATCCCCCAAACTGAATGGCAGGAGCGTGCCGAAGATTTCTTGAAGCTGGTTGCCGGCAAGCTGCACTATCCCGTTTTTGTCAAGCCGGCGAATCTGGGCTCCTCTATTGGCATTAATAAGAGTGCGAGCCGGGACGATCTGATCCAGCACATCGAGGCTGCATTTCGGTACGATGACTTCATTTTGGTTGAGCAAGGTATCGAAGCCCGAGAAATTGAAACTTCGGTGTTGGGGAACAGCAGACCGGAAGTGTCGATCGCAGGTGAAATCATTCCATCGAGAGAGTTTTATACCTACGAAGCGAAGTACCTCGACCAGGGCAGTCAGCTTCTGATTCCCGCCCCGCTCTCCGGGAAGGAAATGAAGCGAGTCCAGGAGCTTTCCATCGCAACTTTCAAGGCGCTTCAATTGGAGGGAATGGCTCGAATTGACTTCCTGATGGACAAAAAAACCGGCCAGTTCTGGGTCAACGAGCCCAACACTATTCCTGGGTTCACCCAGATCAGTATGTATCCAAAACTTTGGGAGGCCTCAGGACTTTCCTACCCCGACCTTTTGGACAAACTAATTGATCTCGGCTTGGAAAGGTATCGCCGCCGAAGTCGCTTCTCTGTGGAAAGATGATCGAGCGAATTCACGCTTGAACAGACAGGTTTGATCTGTTAAATTGCGCCCTTAGGGAATGGTCATTACCGGTACCAGCCAAACCTTCGTTACAACCATCAACTTTAAAAAAGGAGGACAACGGGCTATGGATGAGGTCCAGGTCAAGGAGTATCTAATCGAAAACGACCAGGAGTTTCGGCAGTTGGCGCAGCAGCATCAGGACTATGAACGTCAACTGCAGGAATTACAGAGCAAAACTTACATTAACGAGCAAGAGCAATTCCAGGAGACAGTCATAAAAAAGAAAAAGCTGGCAGTGAAAGATCAAATGCAGTTACGTATCTACCGTTATCGGACTGAGCACGCCGTTGGCTAGCCCCATTGATTGAGGCTCGTTTGTGGCCCGCTGGCAAGGCTTCGCAGCCGGCCTTGCAGCGGGCTTTTTAGCTTGTGCCTCCGTTATGTCGAGTGCAATACTGAAAAGGCTTTGGCGAAGCGAAGCACAAGCGGCAAAACAGAACGGCAATGGCAAAGGACGCTTACTATTTTCTAATTCCTCTAGCGGTGCTGGCCCTTTTTTCTTTCTGGGGAGGCCTTTTCTGGGTGATGATTTGTGTCCTCACATTGGCGGTTTTTGTCGCTTTCTTCTTCCGAGACCCGGAAAGGTCAATTCCTGAGGACCCTCGAGCCATTGTCAGCCCTGCTGATGGCAGGATCATCCGGCTGGATCGGGACGGAGAGAATTCGATCTTGAGTATTTTTCTCTCCATTTTTGATGTTCACGTCAACCGGGCACCCATCGCGGGCACCATCGTGAAACAAGACTACCGGCCCGGTAATTTTAACGTGGCATACAATGACCGCGCTTCGGTAGAAAATGAATGTTTGGTGATCACCATTGCTGACCAGAAGAAACTGACTTTTTCGTTGATTGCCGGAATCGTTGCCCGGCGCATCCGAGTCTGGAAGAAAGAAGGGGAGCATGTCAATAAAGGTGATAGAATAGGATTAATCCGTTTCGGTAGTCGCGTAGACATCTTTTTGCCTCCCGACAGCCACTTGGTTGTTCGCCAAGGCGATCAAGTCTACGCGGGAGCAAGCATTATTGCTTACTGGAAGAACGATTCGTGACTTTGAAGGAAAAGGAACATCTGGAAAGAGAGGCCGAGCTGGTTTTTAACCCACGCCGAAAACTCCGGCGGAGCGTTTATCTGTTGCCCAGTGTCTTTACAGTAGGCACCATCTTCGCAGGATTTTATGCCGTTATTTCGACGCTCAATGGTCACTATGAGAGTGCAGCTGTTGCCATCGGGATTGCCGTGGTCCTGGATGGGCTGGATGGGCGAGTGGCGCGTCTGGCGAATGCGACCAGCGATTTTGGTTTGCAACTGGATTCGCTGGCAGATGTCATCAGCTTTGGGATTGCCCCGGCCATTCTCATTTATTCCTGGGGTCTGGGGGAATTTGGTAAGTTTGCGCGTTTTTCGACCTTTGTCTTCCTCATTTGTGGAGCCATGCGTCTGGCACGCTTCAATGTGCAATTGAAAGACTTAAAGCATTTTGCCGGACTTCCTATTCCTGCCGGCGCCGGCTTTGTGGCCGCCACGGTTCACCTTTTTGGAGAGCCGCCTGACTCACTCTTTTTCAAGTTCTATTTAGTGGGCATCACTTATCTGATCTCCTTTCTGATGCTCAGTACCATACGCTATCCTTCCTTGAAACAGCTGAACCTAGGACGTGGAAAATCTCACTTGAATGTGTTGATGCTGGCACTGCTAGTGGCCGGCGTCATCTGGTACTCGCAGCAAGTCTTGATGGTCATTGCGACTGTCTACCTTTGTAGTGGACTGTTCACTCGAGTTTACCAGTTTGTGAAGTACCGGATACGATCGCAAGGTCTTCCCACCAAAGAGCTCAATATCGATTGAGCATAGAGGGCTCGGAGGAAAGGGGTCTGACCCCAAACCCAAAATTCAAGATCTGACCCCTTTCCTCCCCTTAGGAAAAACTTGCCCCATTTGTTAGAGTGATGTTTTTTTAGGGATCGACTATGCAGACTCAAAAGGTCCAGGTCATGGCGGGTTCGGTTCGAAGGCTGCTCAGGAGAAATGCATACGGGCACGTCACAAATCTCTTGGCCAAGCTGCGCCCTGGTGACATTTCCAGCATTATGCTGGAATTGCCTGACCGGGAACAGAGTTCCGTCTTCTCGCTGTTGATGCAGCGCGACCGACAATTGGCGGCCGAGACGCTAAAGGTTTTAGGCTTGGAGCCCGGTTTGGATCTGTTGGGGCAGGTCGCCAGCGAGGAAATTAGCGAGGTACTCCAGGAATTGGAGACCGATTCTGCCGCCGTGTTCATCTCCGCCCTGCCCGAGGAGGTCGCCCAAGAAGTTCTTGAACACATGCGGGTGAAGGAGTCCGCCGAAGTTCGAGGACTACTTCAGTATGAGGAAGAAACAGCTGGGCGAATCATGACGCCCAGGGTTTTCTCGCTCTGTGAAGACCTTTCGGTGAGTGAAGCCATTCACACCATCCAAACCACCCAAGATCTGGAAATGGTCTTTTATCTGTATGTTGTTGACGGGCGAAACCATTTGGTTGGTGTGGTCTCGCTGCGTCAACTCTTGATGGTTCCACCCAGCACACCTCTTAAAAAGATTATGACCACCGATGTCATCTCGGTCAGTACCGATACGGATCAGGAGGAGGTCGCACGCCAGGTTGCTCTCTATGATCTACTCGGGATTCCAGTCGTGAATGCCGAAAACAAACTGGTTGGTACTATCACTGTGGATGACATCATCGACGTCATCGAGGAAGAAGCTACGGAAGACATTTTTCATCTGGCTGGTGTTGAAGCCGACGATCACATCTCCACACGAGCATTGAGCTCGGTGAAGAAACGACTTCCCTGGTTGGTAGTTAATCTAGCGACTGCTCTCCTTGCGGCCACAGTGGTCGCATTGTACGAGACCACCATCGCACGTTTCGCGTTTCTGGCAGTTTTCCTGCCGGTGGTTGCCGGGATGGGCGGGAATTCCGGGACCCAAACTCTGACGGTAATTGTGCGAGGGTTGGCTCTGGGAGAAGTGACTTGGGAAAGTACTAAATCGGTACTCCTCAAAGAGATTACTGTGGGTATCAGCAACGGGATCGCAATGGGAATCCTCGCCGGCGCGGTGGCGTATCTTTGGAAAGGCAGTTATGTGTTGGGGTTGGTGCTCGGAGCTGCGATGGTTATTAACTTGGTAGTGGCCGGAATCGTGGGAACGCTGATCCCATTGTTCCTAAAGAAGATCAACATTGATCCAGCTATTGCATCCAGTATTTTTGTGACCACCTTTACCGACGCAATCGGGTTTCTCTCCTTTTTGGGGCTGGCTTTTCATTATCTTCCCATCTCATGAATGTGCACCAGTCCGAGGCGTTAACCCTTCGGACTTATCCCTATGCAGAAACTCATAAGATCGCCGTCTTTCTGACCCGGAATTTTGGAAAGGTTCGAGGGGTCGCGCACGGCGCTCAAGGGGGGAAGAGCCGATTCGGCAGCAGCCTGGAGCCACTCACTCACTTGCGATTGAGTTTTTCCCGGAAAGAAAATCAGGAACTGGCCGTGATTCAAAGCTGCGAGATCATTCGGGCTTTTCCAGCCTACCAGCTCACCTGGGAAGTGAACCTCCATTTCAGCTATTTTGCCGAACTGCTCACCGAATTCTCAAAAGAACAAGAGGAAAGCAAGATACTCTTTCGTTTGAGCCTGGCTGTTCTGCAAGCAAGCCGAAAAGCGCCGATCGATTTGGTGGCACGTTATTTTGAGCTATGGCTCTTAAAATTGGAAGGCGTCTTGCCGGGACTTGAGGGAAAACTCCCCTCTGCGCTGGCAGCCAAAACCCAGGATATGATGAAGCTTCACCCCACTCAACTTCACACCATTAACTTTTCCCCGGCGCAAGGTGAAAGATTAGAAAGTCTCTGTGCTGAGTTGGTAGAATACCACCTGGAAAAGCAGTTGAAGACGCGCAAGTTATTGAAGGAGCTCTTGTA
>JALLON010000179.1 GCA_027717925.1 Acidobacteria bacterium AH-259-G07
CCCGCCAGCGATGATATCTTTCAAATCTACAGGAGCCTATTTTCGTATGAACGCTCAGAACTGAATGCGCAGGTTGAATCCGCCGATGATACTGCAGAACATTGGAGCAAGCAGAGAATAATCCTCGATGCAGCCTATGGCAACGAACGCCTGATTATTTATCTTTTCTTGCCGAAGGGTCGGACGCCGCCCTATCAGGTGGTGGTATATTTTCCGGGCGCCACTGCTGAACGCCGAACTTCGAGCGAGGACCTGCGCGGCATGGGCCTCTTAGAGCCGATTCTTAGGAGTGGCCGAGCGGTCTTATATCCCATTTACAAAGGGACCTACGAGCGTTCGGACCAAAGGACCGGTAGGCCGCCGGTCTACGTGGGTCGCTACCACAACTCCGAGCCTCTCTCCCCAGTGCGCAGAGATAAACTCATCATGATGGCCCGAGATCTGGGGCGCTCTATCGATTACCTAGAGACACATTCTGACATGAGTCGCAATCAAATTGCCTATTTTGGGCATAGTTTGGGCGCTCGTCTTGGTTGCATCTTTTTGGCGATCGAGGAGCGTTTCAAGTGCGCCGTGTTCCTCAACGGAGGGTTGCATTTGACCCCCAAGCGCTTGCGGCTGCCCGAGTTAGACGAGCTTAATTTTGTGCCGCGCGTGAAACTGCCTCTTTTGATGCTCAATGGTCGCTACGATTTCGGCTTTCCCGTGGACAGATCACAGCTAGTGCTGTTTCGTCGCCTGGGGACACCGGAGAAAGATAAGCGACATGTATTGTACGACAGAGGCCACGCCAGGCCCTTTCTGTCGAATGACGAAGTTCGCGAGATCCTCGATTGGCTGGATCGCTATTTGGGTCCGGTAAAGCGCCCCTGAAGGCAGATAGAGGAGACCTCCGCACCGACGCAATTGATCGTCGTCCTCAAGTGGTTTGAGAACTCAAGCGGCTGGTGCCGACGGAGTGAATTTACCTGCTGTATGTCCGCTAGAATGGACCCAGTGCGCTTTGAACTTCCGATATATGGGCTGAGATCCTGCCTCCGATTCTAATTGCCTTCAACTCGCTGTAAGCCTATCGGACGCCCTGCAAGCGGTCAGAGTTTTCAGCCTCCGGAGGATTGAGCAGCTCGGCTAGCCAGCGCCTCCTTCACTCGCTCCCGCGTGAACGGTACCTCTCTGATACGAGCGCCGGTGGCATCGAAGATCGCGTTGCCAATCGCCGCCGCAGCCAGCGTGATTGTGGTCTCACCAGCTCCCATCGCCTCCACGTCGGCACGGTTGATCAGTATCGTTTCCATCTCCGGCACCTCGAAGCCCAGCGGCAGGCTGGCGTACGTTTGCCAGTCCACCGACGTCACCTTCTCCTCGTCCCACGTGACCTCTTCGAGGAGCGCGCGGCTCATTCCCTGGAGCGTGCCCCCTTCGATTTGGTTCCGCAGTCCGTCGGGGTTCGAGATGGGACCACAATCCATGCCGGCCACGAGGCGCTTTACCGCAACGGCTCCGGTGTCTTGATCGACCTCAACTTGGGTCGCCAAGGCGCAGTACCCGTTGTCACCCTCATACAGCACGCAAGCGATCCCGCGGCCGGCCGCAACTCCGCTCCTGGCGATACCCTGCCTGGGGGAGGGACGGGTATCCCAGTTGGCCTTCTGCGCCACGGCCTTTAGGACCTCGATCAACCGTGGGTCGCTCAGGTGATCGAGTCGGAAGGCCACAGGATCAGCGCCCACCTGCGCCGCCACCTCATCCATGACGGACTCGTGAGCAAAGGTATTCTGGAGTCGTGAAGGAGATCTCAGGGGTCCCGTGAAGAACGGCGATCTGACGTTGTGCGTCAGCACCCGCTCGCTCTTGACGGTTCCGGTGCCGCCGCACCTGCCACCGACGCACCCGGCAACGTATGAAGGTGCGGCATTGCTGCGGTTACGGTACGCGCCCCTGGGATCCGGCGCCGGCATTCGTGGAGTGAACACCGCTGGCTTGAAGCCAGCGAGGAAACCGGTGACAACATTCCCCGGAGTCCCGCTGCGCGGCCGACTGCCCAACGTTGGGTACCAGGCCTCGTGGTCCCAGGCGAGAATCCTTCCCTGGGTGTCAACTCCCACGCGCTGATCGATGACGTAAGCGTATCCATAGTTCTCCCACGCCATTTCGTCCCGTCGCGTGAGCTGCACACGCACCGCCCGACCCACCGCTTGAGACAGCAGCGCGGCGTCGTACGATACGGTGTCGGCGCCGTTAATCCCGTAGCAACCGGATCCCATCTTGAAGATGATCCTCACCTCCTGTGGCGACACGCCCAGGATCATGGCCGCTGTCTGTCGCAGCGGATGCACGGCCTGGGTCGCCGACCAGATGGTGGCTTTCCTGCCCTGTACATCAGCAACCGCGCAGGAGCTGCCGACCGATCCGTGCATCTGATACGGATACCGATAGGTGGCGCTCAGGACGCTGGCCGCCCTCGCAAGTGTCTCATCCACATCTTTGGAATCCACCACAAGCGTGTCACGGGTCGGGGTCTGATGTCGCAGCTGCTCGTGGAAGTCGCCATGGCTGGGCAGCCCAAGGCCCGAACTCCACTTGCATGCAAGCTTGCGGGTGGCCTGGATCGCCTGCCAGGGTTTCTCAGCGACCACGCCCACGAAGTCGTTCTTAACAACGACCTTCACGAGTCCAGGAAGGTCTCCAACCGAACGCTCGTCCACGCTGACCAGCGTTGCTCCCACAACGGGTGGCCTGACCACTCTGCCGTGCAGCATGCCGGGGACACGCACGTTGTGCACGAACTCGAAACGGCCGGCGACCAAGGCCGGGATCTCCGAGCGTGGCACCGCCTTTCCGAGCACGCGCCACTCGCTCGGGTGTTTGCGCTTGGCACCGCTGTCCAGCTGAAGGCTGAACTTCTTCCCTCCGACCAGGGCCCCATACCCCACGCTCCTGGAGGGATCGGTCCGGACGCTGATCACACCATTTTCGACCGTGAGCTGCTCGACGGGAACCTGGAGACGTTCTGCTGCCAGGCGCAACAGCGCTTCGCGCGCCGTTGCACCGGCCTGGGCCAGGTTGCTTGTGTTGAAATTGGCCGGGTGTGACTGGCTACCGGATGTGGTGCCCTGATCGGGGGTCAGCGCGGTATCGCACTGAATGAGGGTCACGTGATCGAACGGTACGGCGAGCTCTTCAGCGATCAGCTGTGTCTGAGCAGTGTACAGACCCTGACCGAGTTCACACTTGCCGGTGTAGGCTATCACCCGCCCGTCGTCGCCAATCGCAATCCACGAGTCGAGCTGGTCGCCTGACACCCCGAGATTTTGAGCCGCTGCGGGTCCTGATGCCAGTATCCTCGACGCTCTGGCCACGCTGAAGCCGACAATCAAGACGCCGGCCCCCTTGACAAAGTCCCGGCGGGACAACCCGCTACGGTTCAGCGCGGCAAGGGCATCCGTAGTCAAGGTCGGCGGGTCGGCGGCGGCTGGTCTCTTCCTCATACTCCCGCCTCCCGTGCGTAGCGCTTGATGGCCCGAAGCATGCGAACGTGCGCGAAGCAACGGCACAGCACCGTCGACATTGCCTGCCGCATCTGCTCGTCGGTGGCCTTCGGGTTCTCATCCAGCAAGGCTTTCGCCGTCAAGATCACACCGCTGAGACAGAACCCACATTGCGTGGCCTGCTCATCGATGAAAGCTCGCTGAATTGGGTGCGGCTTCTCGGCCGTTCCCAACCCTTCCAGTGTGATGATGTCCGCTGCATCCATCGTCCCCACGGGCGTGACGCAGGAGCGGATTGCCCGCCCTCCTGCGATGACCGTGCAGGCCCCGCACTGTGCGAGGCCACAACCAAACTTCGGCCCACGCAGCTCGAGGTCGTCGCTCAGCACGTACAGCAGCGGTGTCGTCAGGTCCACGTCCAGGGTGTGAGAACGACCGTTGACCGTCAGGGTAATCGCGCTCATGTCGTTTTCCCTCCTGTGTGATGTCCCCGCGGCACCTTCCCGAGTCGTGTGGCAACTGACATTTCAAGTCTCCTTTTTGCAATTCAGTTGGAAGACGGATAGAGAAGGTGACCCCTGTTTTTGACACGAATCTGGTAGAGGTTCTTGCCGGCTGTCACATACAGGGTCTTGAGATCCGGCCCCCCCCAAAGTGCAGTTTGTAACGGTGTCTTCCGGGATGGGAATTCGCTTCAGTAGTTCACCCGCTGGACTGATGATGTAGATCCCGGCATGGTTTTCCGGTGGATTGTTATTGTTCCCTGCCGCCCCATAGATGTTGCCTTCCACATCAATCGCCATACCGTCAATCCCTCGGCCACTACCGAAACTATAGATCGACCGTCCATTGGAAAGGCTGCCATCCTCCTGGATGTCAAAGGCCATAAGGCGAGCCTCCCGCATCGGTTCAGACTTGGTGTCGGCCACGTAGAGCATCTTGCCGTCCGGGGAGATGATGAGACCGTTCGGTTTATGAATATCCGGCTTCGTCGCTACGCGGGTGAGCGAGCCGTCCGGGTCGATCCGATAGACATCTTCCGTTTCCAGCTCCCGGCCCGCCTGACTGCCATAGCGAGGATCGCTGAAGTAAATGCGCCCCTGGCGCTCAATCACGAGATCGTTAGGACTGTTCAATCTCTTGCCCTGGTAACGTTCGGCCAGCACCTCAACCTTGCCGGTTGAGAGGTCCATGCGAGTGACGCGTCGGCCACCGTCTCTTCCATTTCCTTCGCAGGCAATGAGCCGACCCTCGGCGTCGAATGCCAGACCGTTGGCCCGGTGACTGGGTCGCCTGAACTCACTCCACGAGCCGTCCGGGCTCCACTTGATGATGCGATTGCCCCGGATTTCACTGAAGTAGACGTTACCCTCCGCGTCAGCTGCGGGACCCTCCGTAAATGCAACCGACACAGCTGTCTGGAGCTCGGCGCCGGACTCCAGCGGAGACATTAGCAAATTCTCCGGTGCAGCCATCTGCGGGGATTCCGTTGGAGCTGGCGAGCAACAGACCACCAGCGTGTAGACTAAGCCCAAGACAAAACAAACGCTCTTCACGGGTTGCCTCCTCCTTCAAGTTAATGGTTCTCGCGACTTGACGAAATGCAGCACACGATTTTCTAGCAAAGGAATATCATATCGCCCCAAGCATGTCATTGGATTCTCACGGTGACGCCATGCTTTCGGCCGATTTCCTCCATCTCCGCCGCCGTGAGTGGAGGAAGCTGTGTGCCTGGAGGCGCTCCAGCATCGCGGAAGAAGCGCTCCAAACCCGGCGGCGCAACCACCCAGATGATTTCCGCACGCTGGTCACCGGTGTTGTCCACACCGTGCCAGACTCCTTCTGGAATGTAGACGGTGGTACCCGGCTCGAGCGTCACACGTTCATCGTCCAGGATGGCTATCCCATGCCCGTTATGAACGAAGAGTATCTCATCCTGATGCTTATGCTGGTGGACGGGAATGCGGTACCCGACCTCCATCTGCTGAGTGCCCATTGCGACCCGCATGGAGCCGGTGTTAACAGGGTCCACTTTAATCGTGACTCGTCCACCACCGGGACGACGCAATAGAAGCACTTCCCCCTCATTAGGTTGAAGCACAAACCCGGCGGGTTTCTCTCCTTCCGTTTGCTCTCTTGTGGGCTCTTCCATCGAAGAGCAAAATAGGAGCAGGGCTGCAAGTGACAACAAGACCACCATGCCAACAACAGCGTTGATCGGTTTCATACCTCCTCCATTTTTGTGACCCAAAATCCCGAAATTGAGCGGCCGGTCTCGAGAAGACGTCTGGGA
>JALLON010000018.1 GCA_027717925.1 Acidobacteria bacterium AH-259-G07
TAGCGCATCATTTTGTAAACTTAAATTTACACACAGTGTAAGCTTACGTTTACACTGCTGCGCCCAAACTCACGCGCCAGATAGCCTGTAACTAACTGTTTATTAACGATTTACATCAGGCTCACTGGGTTGGCCCACGAACACAGCTTAAAATGGCACGCCACTTGCTTGGCAAACCTCAAGCAGTATCAGCTTCCCATGGGGCGGCGAGGGTTAATGATTTGAAGATAGTTGATGCCAAGTGATGCATAGAGAGCGTGAAAATGACTGAGCAAGTTTCTGGATGGCCCAGTCATGGCCTTCAGGTGGGATGGGCGGTATCCATTTCTCCACTGAAGTCAAGCGCCGAACGGGTGGCCACGGTCACGAAAACCTCCCCAGACGAAACCTGGCTGAAGCTTTTGAGACCACTTCCCCTCCTCTTCAGAAAAGGAGAGCTAGTTGGGATTAAACACTGGGATGAAGGGGCTATCTATTACTGGGGTGGAGATGTTCTCAAAGTCTCCGGCTCCTGCAATCAGAACGTCGCGATCTCGAAAAGCGGTCCAGGGGTGAAACTGTGGCAGAGGAAATACTCCAGGCTTTGTTCGGAGATCCCTTTCTCGTTTAGGGTAATAAGCTCTACTCCGGGCCGGCTCGTCTCGGGGAAAGTTGTTTACTCGAATAAGACCCAAAATATCAGTGCAGGCGGCATAGCGTTTGAAACCGAACTTCCACTCAAAGTGGGTGATGAATTACAGCTAAACCTTAAATTGCTTGGCTCACAACAAATGAGCACCGGAGCGTGGGTTGTTCGATCGGAAAAGGTCGAACGCGAAGAAAGATGTCTCAATTCAGTTGCTTTGGAGTTCCTTGGATTGAAACCAGGTGAACGGGCGCAATTCCTGCGGTTTTTGGCTGTGTCCCAGACGAGTGAGGAAACCGAAGAGACAGCTTTTTAAACTCCAGCGCATCAATTTCGCAAGCCTGATGCGGCAGGCGGCTCAGTATCTGCCGATGCCTGCCAAGTCTCGTCCTGCCCTGTGAGCAAGCTGCAGCACTTTCGCCATCACCACATCCTGGACTGTGGGAGCGAAGAACCCGATGCCGCCGTGTATCAACCCACGTGTTTCGTAACCGCCTTCACTCAACACCTGGGCAGATGGCAGATAGCCAAAGACGTCGTTGCAGTAAGCAGCGATCCAAAGTTGTCTTGGTCCAAGCACCTTTTCCAGAAGCCTCACATAATCCACCACAACCTCGCCCGAAAGCCCGATCAAAGTCAGGTCGCGGCCAAACTGCCATACAGCAATCGGGGCGCTGTAGTGGGTGGGCAGCTTTTCTCCGCGATCCATCATTTCCATCATTTTGCCGCCTACCCAGGCCCGCCAACCTCGCCCTCCTGCCAGTTTTTCTATTTCTTGACGTGAAGGGGCGGCCTGGAGCGGCAGATTCACACGATCGAACTCCACACGCAGTGGACCACCTACAAGCTGGAGTTTTTCTTCCAAGACCCGCAGAACTTCTTTCCCGAGGCCGCGCCCGTGCTGACGTGCGAATTGCACCGTTCCCCGTGGATAGGGGTTCGCGTCTGCGGCACAACCCAGCATAAACATCGCCTGGACGGAGGGCAGTTTTGCCTGGATGTATTTCTGGGCGAATCCAGCGTAGTCACCACTGATTTTGTAATGTTTGCCGGTCAGCGTGGTGTTGTGACAGGCTGCGCCGAAAAGCACCGCTCGGAGCTTTCCATTGGGAGTTGCCACGCGCAAAACGGGAACGGTCCGATCCACCGGCCCGCGAGGATTCACACCGAGAATCACCCCCCTTTCAGTGTATTCACGGCGATTCATGACGAACTTGGCCACTCCTGTCCCCCAGGATAGCTGTGCCAGGTCAAGGCGCGAGAGAGCGAGCTCAACCGCATGGACTACCTGGTCTTGCAGCCGTCGAGTATAGGCCACCAACTTCTTGGCTTCCTGCTCCGACATCTTGCTGCTGGGACCAGGAGTCACGGTAAGATCCGGGCCCGTATGAGTGTGAGAGGAGTTCAGGAGGATCTGCGCCCGATTCAGACCCGTTTTCGCCATAATCCGCTCACACATTGGCTCGGCGAACTCCGCGCGAAAACCAATGAGGTCGCTGGTGACTAGAACGCCACGATGGCCTTCACTGTCCTCCAGCGCCAATACCTTGGCATAGAGATCAGTAATCTTACCTTCCGAGGGTTTGTCTCTGGAAGCGTAACCGGCCATGAAAACCGGCATCTCGGGGGTGATTTTCACTTGGGCCAGTCCGGCCTTCCATTCTGGCTCGGCCAACAGTGCCACGGAGTGGAACATTAAGGCCAACAGCACAGTGATGCCTAATGGAAATATTTCGGCAAATCGTTTTAGCCCATTCATATTCGTTCCCCAGTATAGTATGTTCCGCAAATGACTCATCGATCTTTTTTTCTTGCTAGAGAGATCCACATAGCAGATGAAAGAAGTCGGGCCCAAAGATACAAAAGACTCAGCATTCCTCTTGATGAAACCGTCAGAGATCAATAATCTTTTCGTTTATGAACTTAAAACTGCGAGACCAATGACATCTCGATCACAGCTGTTTTGTACTGGACCGCTCCGTGCTTTTGGGCTTCGTGCTTTCGTGGCCGACCACCGCAGGAAGACACGAAAGCACGACAGCACGAAGGCACTCAAACTCGATGGAGCCTGACCATCGGTTTCGGAGTGAAATACGTAGAAAGGAGAGTCTTGAATGGCTACTAATGATTCGACGTCTCAAAAACAACATCCGAGTTGCGACAAAGCCTCGGAGGGCAAGGGCTCCAGTCGGCGCGATTTCTTGCGGGCGGCAGGGTTGGCGAGTGGTGCGGCCCTGGCTCATTCGTCTGCCGGCGCCGGCCATTTTGCCGTTGCTGAATCGGCGCTTGCTTCCTCCCAGACCCCCTCCGGGCTGTTGCCAACCATCAAGCTGGGGCCCCATGTCGTCACGCGGTTAATCATCGGCGGCAATCCTATTTATGGGTACTCTCATTTCAATCGGCTGCTCAGCCGGCATCAGATCGCCTGGCATACGCCCCAGAGGGTGGTCGAATTATTGAAGCGCTGCGAAGAGGCCGGCATCAATACGTGGCAGAACAGCTACGCCCCGAGGACCATCCAGGACTTGGACCGCTACCGCGCGGAGGGCGGGACGATGCAATGGCTGTGTCTGGGCAAACCCGACTGGGAGCGAAGGCCGGAACTGGTCAACGAAGCCGCCAAACGCCACCCCATCGGCATCGCCCCGCACGGCTCGCTGGCCGACCGGCTGCATCGACAAAACAAGCTTGAGGTCCTGACTGACCTGCTCAAGCGCATCCGCGACCAGGGCGTGCTGGTGGGTCTTTCCGCCCACAATCCGGCATTGGTCGCCTTGTCGGAAGAGAAAGACTGGCCCGTGGATTACTACATGTGCTGTCTGTATTACCGGACGCGGTCAAAGGAAGAGCTCAAAAAACTGCTCTGCGGTGACTTACCACTTGGCGAGATCTATCTGCCCTCTGACCCTGCGCGGATGTTCGCGGTGATCCGGGCCACCCAAAAGCCTTGCCTGGCTTACAAGGTCTTGGCCGCGGGGCGGCGCATTCGAAACTCGGCCGAGATTCGCCAGTGTTTCGAGACCGCCTTGAGCAATATCAAACCAACCGACGCCGTGATCGTGGGCATGTATCAGCAATTCAATGACCAGGTGGGTGAGAATGCCGCCCTCGTGCGGGGAATATGCACATGAAGATATTGAAGCGTAAATTTTGGTGCTTCATCAGGGAAGTGTTGTTGAGTCCTGACCACTCAATGGGCAACCCGGGTGGGGACAGGCTCGAGATAAGTTCTTGTTCTGCTTCATACATGTTTGATGACAGAAAAAGCGTAGGGAATCCAGACAGAATCACCTATTGCGGGGCTGCAGAAACAATCAACAACACTTTCCTGAGGAAGCACCGAGTGTTGACGAAACTGAAAGCTCCTGAGGTTGCCGACTATCTCCGAGGAGGATCTGAATGAAAAGCATTTTAAAATGGCCGCTAATCATCGCGGCTCTGCTCCTTGTCATCAGGGTGATCCTTGAACAATCAGGAGCACCGGCACTGTTAAACAATATCTTTGGAGTGACGTGGCTCTACCTTTTGCTGCCGATATACTTTGCCTTCCAGATTGCCGAAGGCGCCCCATCAAACCCCTACATGAGGTTGTTTCAGGTCACGCTGGTTTTTTACTCCTGACGCGCTTAATGATTTTTGCGACCTATTGCCTGGCCTACGTTTACAGTTGGTCCGCTCCACGCTTCAGCGTGGAAGGTGGTGGCGTCGTAGGAGAGGGAGTGACTCCCCTCCAGGGACTCGCTTTGATACCTCTTCAGAACCTTATCATTGGAACCATTCTTGGAACCGTAGTAGGGATGATCGTTGGTTGGATTGTCTTGGCCGGGCGCTTTTGGCGGCGGTGGATGTTGGCAAGTACCGTAGGCTTTGGCGTCGGCTCTGTTTTGGGCTTTATCGTGGCCCAAGCTGTGGTCGGGAAAGTGGGCAGGGACCCCCAGGGCGGGCCCGTGTTCGGGTCCGGGGGTGATCTCATAGTCGGCGCCCTGGCCATGCTCTTAGGCGGGATAATGCAATGGCTTGTCCTGCGGAGGCAGGTCTCATGGGCTGGTTTGTGGGCGTTGGCAAGCCCCGTGGGCTTTGCGTTATTAGTAGCCGTGACCGGAGGTGTGCCCGGGGTCGTGGGGTGCACCATTTTCGGGGCCATGATCAGTGCAGTTACAGGGATTGTGTTGCTTCGGTTGTTGCGACGTCCGTTGCCGGAAGCGTAAAAGGGATGGCAACTGCTCTTTGTCAGCCTCATCGCGCATCTCCATGGGTGTACTACGATGCCGCTATCAACTCCCTGGACTGCTTCTCGTGAAACTCGCCTAAAAGATCATGAAGGAGGAAGGGCAAGCTATGGCTTCACATCTTGTAGCGATAGCTGGATCGCCGCTTCTCATTCTCCGAGAATCGCAATGATTTGCTCCTCCGTGTACTTTTTCTTCATCTCTTCCTTCCTTCCTTTCTACAAGGGCTTAAGCCTAACATTCTATTTGGTACGGTTTTGGGGAGCAGGTCAGGGCGGCTGACCAAATGAGTTTTATAACGCCATTTTCATAGATTTGAGGTGCCGCGCTTCGGCCTGGGCAACTCATTTGGAAGCTGGCGGATTATATCCATGCGCAGTCGGAAGCACCAACTTGATGCCGGGTCATTGGGGAGAAATCACCTTCTAAAGTGTCTCTTCAACTCTGATGAGTAAGTCCGACCCACACTATGTTTGTTCGAACTCAGCCATTCGGAGAACAGTGTTTCTCCGTTGGGCGATTGTTCAGAATACAATAAATTATCCATAAGCCCTTTCAACTCGTCCTTTGTCAATACGACATCTCCTACAACCAACCCAATCAAGTGGCCCAAGAGAAGACCCAAAGTGGGCGGAAGATGGACAAATTTCACATTTTGCTCAATTTTTGAGGCAATGAGCCGAAGAAGTTCCTCAAACGTGAATGTCTCCGGTCCTACCGCATCGATTATGCGAGAATCTGTGTCGTCGGCACTGGCCACGGCAATGGAGGCAAGATCCTCTACATAAACGGGCTGAATCAAGTACTGTCCTGCTCCAAATATCGGAAACACCGGGAATTTTCTCATCATCCAGGCAATATTGTTGATCAGAATATCCTCTTTGCCAAAAACCACTGTCGGCCTGACGATGGTATAAGGCAAACCACAGTTGACCAAAACTTTCTCGACTTTCGCTTTGCCTTTGAAGTAAGGCAGCGGGGAATTTTCCGATGCGTGTGTCACGCCGATATGAACCACCTTTTTGATCCCGGCCTGTGCGGCACAGCGAAACAACGTCCTTGAGTTTTCGACTGCCTGCCTAAAGGTAATACCTCCATATTCGAACCGAACCCAGTAGGTGTTATAAAGTGTATGAGCTCCTCGAAGGTTTTCCACCAATAGGTGTGGCTTGTCAAAGTTGTATGGATAGGCAGTTACAACTTCGCCAAAAGGGTTTTCCTTATTGGGGTGCGTTGTGATTGTTTTTACTCGCCTGCCTTCGCCCAGTAAACGACGGGTGATGTATTTGCCGATATAACCAAACGAACCCGTAACTACATCTGTATCAGGTAACAATCGTCAACGCTCCTCTATCCATTTGTTTACCGCCTAACGACAGAATTTAGGACAGGCTAGACGCCTGTTATATAACAGCCCCGGTTTAGGGGGCTACGAAGAATTTGGGGTGACTGGCGTCAAGAAGTTCACTGATCCGGGCCAAAAGCAATACTGGGTTGACAGGAAAGGGGTTTGTTGGTATTTTTAGCCTCAGCTAAATTTTAATTTAAGGAATACGAAAACAGCTTCTTTTTAGAAGTACCGAGTTTTGCAGAGAGTCAGGAGAGTACAAAATGAGGAAAGCCCTTTTGCTGGTAATCTTTTGCAGTTTGTTGACAAGTTCAGTCTCGGCAGTACCTTATTTCGCAAGAAAATTTCGTACACCCTGTCAAACTTGTCACACCTTCCCTCCTCATCTGAATCAGTTTGGGCTTGAGTTTGTAGCTCGGGGGTACAGGATGGAAGCCCTCCCGGCACACAAAACGGTGCCGTTCGCAGTGTGGGCAACCCAGAAATTGAAATTCAGCGACAGAAATGACTTTACTAAGTCATTTCCCAATCGGATTGAAGTTATCTCCGGTGGCGAAATCACGGACCGAATCTCCTATTTTGTTGAATGGAGGGCGCTCAGTTACCAGACTACCTCTCCGGATGGTCGGCTAAAAGATCGTAGCGGTCGCTTCGAAGATCTCTTCTTGATTTTCCAGCTGACCGATCGATTATCGCTTACAGCTGGCCAGTTCCGGATGTTGAGCCAATGGGACGCCTCACGCAAGCTGAGTCTTTCGACTCCGGTCGTGTTTTCGGCATCAATAGGGGGAGAGCCGGCCTTGAGCTCTCGCCTTTCATCCCTTAGATCTTTTTCCCTCCAGGGGCGGGCTCCCGCCTTACGCCTGAGCGTAGGGAGTCGGTC
Organism: Acidobacteria bacterium AH-259-G07; assembly: GCA_027717925.1. GTDB lineage: Bacteria > Acidobacteriota > UBA6911 > RPQK01 > JADFOI01 > JALLOL01. The sequence continues at coordinate 7,086 of JALLON010000018.1, forward strand.
TCGTACCGCCCCCGCCGACGGGTGGTACCATGAGTTTACAGTACCATTCACCGGAGAATTTTCTGCTCCCCTTACCGATGAAGCCCGCGACAACGCCAGTTTCGAGCTGGAAGGCCGACCCAAAGGGCTCTTTTATGAATCCTACCATCGACGCGGGCTGAATACTTGGGGAGGCGGTGTTTTTGTTGGGGATAACCGTTGGATGGCAAACCTGATTGGACAAAGAGAGTTGGGCCAAAATCACCTTTATGGCTCCATTGGCACGGCGCGTTTTCGAAACGATCTGCAAGACCTTCGTCTCACCCTCGGTCACTACTGGATTCCACGACCGTGGTTCGCTCTTGGGTCACGATTCGACCATCGGTCCGCCGACGGCAGGGGTCCTGCCTTTGTCCCGCACGTGAATTTTCACTTCCCCGGCGAGAGATACACGGTGCTGTTCGTTGTTGAGCCTTTCCTTCAGAAGAGAAATAACGGTATAGCCACGGAATTGAGTTTCGTTTTCTGAGCTGCTTCTTGCGCCGATAATGGCCCACACCCATAACGCAGCCCCTCGGACCTAGCCGGTCGCGCTTCATACACATAGCGGTGGGCCGATCCGCCAAGGGGTGGGAATGCACTCTTTTCGTTCCTTGATTGTCACCGCTATTCCTTCGTGCTTAGGGCTCTGGAGGGAGTAGGGCTCTGGAGGGAGGGATACATCAAAAACTGCCTTGCCTGTCGAGCTAGTGCATGCAATGTATTCGAATACGCATGAATATGAGGAGGGGTGTACCCTAAGGGCCGCCGATAATCCCAGCACGGGGTCCGCTTTAAAGTTGCCAAGCGGTCCACTTTCGAACCTGCCGAACCATGTTTCTTGCTTGACCCTAAAATCCGCTGCAAATATATTGTTGTCGACCTTGCTTAGATTCACGAATCGGCCCGGTTAAGTTCGAACAAAAGGTAGCACATGCAAAATATGGAAATGCAGACCCAGTTTACTTCACCCAATTCTTGGATTCTCAGGAAGGTGCAAAGGATGCTGGGGGCAGGGTTTCTTCTTCTGGCCTTGCCCCTGGTCATTTTTCCGGCGGCCTGTGGTGGGGGTCCATCTTCGGACTCCATCTCGATCCGCTTGGTCGACCACTTCCGGCCGGAGATGGTCGAGGGTGCGCCCGTGGAAGTCAAGGAGCCGGAGCCCTTGGCGGTTTGGGATTTCGGCGAACCTGAACCCGAGACCCCACCTGAGGAAGCTCCTCAGACGCGCGGATGGAAGTCAGGGGTCGGTGTCTCGGGTTTGGCCATTCGCGAGGGTCGTCTCAGGGGTCGCTCCAATACCGACTTTCCCATTATTTACATTAAACGGGCCAAGGGTCTGGAAGAGAAAGATCTTGTGCACTCCGTTGAGATCCGTATGCGTGCGACTAAGGGAACCAACTTGAGCATTAGTGGGCAAGGGCCGGAGGATCCGGACTTTAAGCAGATCCTCGCTATGGCGAAAGGTTTTCCGTGGCCGGATACAACTCCAATCATCGCTGGTGATACCTTCCAAACCTACACTTTGCCACTCTTAATTTCAGTCCGGTCATCGGATCTACACTACCTGCTTGTTCGGCCCACGGATGCGAGCGGGGCCGCCTTCGAGATCGAGTCGATCCGCCTCGTCTCTCGCAAGGAGCACCTGGCCCGGATTCCCTCCGGTTTGAGTTGGCAAGGTCTGGCGGAAATCTATCGCGAGACACTGGTTTCGCGCTCTCCCGAATCGATCAGGATGGAACTCCAGCTGCCGGACAATCCCCGGCTCGATCTCCACATCGGCACCGTCGAGTACCCCCCTGTGACCTTCAAAGTGAAGGTGGCACCTGCCGGTGCCAATCCAGCGCAAGGCATGCCTCTTTTGGAACGCACCGTAACCACCCCACATCGCTGGGAATCTGTTCCGATTGATCTGGCGGACTACGCGGGTCAGAAAGTGACCCTTTCCCTTTCCTTGGAAGCCCAATCAGCCGGCACCTTGGGTTTCTGGGGAGGTCCTGTGGTGCGGGATGGCGGCAAAATGTCGCCCCTGGCTGGGCAGCGGCCCTCGGTGAACGTCACCACTGGCTCCGGCACTGAGCCCCCTCAGGGAATCATCCTGATTCTGGCTGACACGCTTCGGAAAGATCACCTGAGCTTTTACGGGTACGGCCGAGAGACGGCGCCCGTTTTGAGCCGGATGGCAGTTGAGGGTGCCTTGTTTCTTGACCCTATCGTTCAGGCCACCTGGACCAAGGTGTCCGCGCCGTCTATCATGACGTCCCTTTATCCCACTTCTCACCGGGTGGCGGAATTCAGTGACCGGCTTTCAGCCACCGCGGTCACTTTGGCTGAGGTCTATCGCAACGCCGGCTACGCAACTGTTGCTTACTCTTCCGTCCTTTTCACCGGAAAGTTCACCAACATGCACCAAGGCTTCGAGGAACTCCACGAATCGAGCTCGGTGGCTGATCGTGAATCGAGCAAAACCGCTCGAGAGTACGTCGATCGACTCAGCGTCTGGTTGGAGGATCATCGCGACGTCCCATTTTTTGTGTTCCTTCACGTTTTCGACCCTCATGATCCGTACGAACCTTATCAGCCGTATAACTCCCTGTGGGCCGATCCCTCAAAGAAAGCGGAGCACCAAGAAAATTTGCGCAAGGTGCGCGAGGTGATTCAAGATCCGCTGATGAAGAGGTTTGGCATGCCCACCCGCGATGAACTTCGGAAAGCCGGCATTGATCCGCAGGAGTATGTTTCCAGAGACATCGATTGGTACGACGGTTCGATCCTTGCACTGGACGTTGAAATCGGCCGGCTGCAGGAGCGACTGCGAGGCCTCGGATTAACTGAGAAGACATTGATTGTCTTCGCCAGCGATCACGGCGAGGAGTTTCTTGATCACGACCGCATGTTCCATGGCCAATCCGTCTACGGCGAACTGACTGGAGTTCCTCTCATCCTGTATCGACCAGGCGCGGTGCCGGCGGGTGTCGTGATCAATGAAACGGTCCAGAGTATCGATCTTATGCCCACTATTCTGGAGCTCAGCCACCTGCCCAGGCCGGAAGGGTTACTTGGACAAAGCCTGCTGCCGCTGATGGCGGCAGCCAGGGATGCAAAGGCCGGGTCGTCAACTGTGACCTCACTGGCTGAGGCGGCCGCCGCTTATGGGTGGAGCAAGCGGGCAGCAATCTCCGAGAAGGCGGCTGCCGTTCACATGGGAGCCCCGCCTCCCCGTGAGACCGAGTCGTTCTCCGTTGTCCAGGATGGATGGAAACTCATTCACAACACCAAGAGGCCCGATGGGAAGCCCGAGTTCGAGCTGTATCATCATGCGGAAGATCCATTGAACCTGAACGATCTTGCCGCCGAGAATCCGCAGATCGTCAAGCGGTTGGTCTCCGAACTCGAAAGCTGGCGCAAGATAGCACTGGCTGCCCAACTGCCGGAAGCTGACTCCACCGAAGGTCTAAGCAAAGAGGAGCTGGAGCGCCTGCGTAGTCTGGGATATATTCAGTAGCAACCACAAAGGCACAAAGTACATAAGGATTTTGAAGGCTTTTACGCCAGCATCTCGGTCACGGCTCTGAGTCACATCGATGAGGCAAAGGAAGTTCTTAATCACCACCTTTTTGTGTTTCATCGGTCTTCTTCTTTTCCCGTCTACAGTCGAGGCCTATATTGGACCCGGTGCGGGCATCGCCTTTGTCTCTTCGTTCTTTATCGTCCTGATAACACTTTTCTTGGCATTTCTTACACTACTGACCTGGCCTTTCCGCTGGGCTTTACAAACGATTCGGGGCCGAAGAGCGCTGCGCAAGAGCAGGGTTCGGCGGGTTATCATCGTGGGTTTGGACGGACAGGATCCGGAACTCACCGACCAGTTCATGGCCCAGGGCCTGCTCCCCAACTTTACCCGGCTGTGCCAGCTGGGGACTTACAGCCGATTGCAAACTTCCTTGCCAGCAGAGTCTCCTGTGGCCTGGTCCTCATTTCAGACCGGATGTAACCCGGGCCGCCACAAGGTGTTTGACTTCCTGGTTCCGAACCGGAAGTCCTACCTTCCGGAGCTGTGCTCCGCTCGTATCGAGTCTCCGACCCGCAATTTATCCATTGGCAGATACAGGATTCCCCTCGGTAAGCCCGCAATTTTGTTTGAACGGAAAAGCCGGTCATTTTGGAGGATCCTGGGTGATCACGGTGTCTTCAGCACCATCCTTCGAGTCCCGATTACTTTCCCACCGGAAAAATTCAAGGGCGTGCTCTTGTCGGCCATGTCTGTGCCCGATCTCAAAGGAACCCAGGGAACCTTTTCCTATTACAGCAGCGATCCAGGCGAGCGGAATAAATTCACTGGGGGTGTGCAGGTCCCTGTCGAGGTGAGCAATGGAGTCGTGAGATCGTTCATTTCCGGTCCGGAAAATCCTCTTCTCAAGAATGCTGAGGAGATGCGGATCGCTTTTTCAGCCCACATGGGAGAAAACGGGGCCGATGCTGAACTTAATATCGGCAAGAAGCGCCATCCCCTAAAGCTGCAGGAATATACTCCTTGGGTCTCGCTTGAGTTCCGCGCAGGGCTGGGGATGAAGATTCGAGGCATGTGCCGGTTTTACCTCAAGGAGATTTCACCCCACTTCAAGTTGTATATGACACCCATTAATATCGACCCTGAGAAGCCTGCCCTGCCCATCTCTCATCCCACGACCTATTCCATGTATCTGGCCAAGACTCAGGGCGAGTTTTGCACCCTCGGGTTGGCGGAAGATACCTGGGCTCTTAACGAGCGGGTCCTGGATGAAGAAGCGTTTCTAAAGCAGACCTATCTGATTCACGAAGAAAGGGAACGAATGCTCTTTGATGCGATCGAAAAGACCAGGCGGGGTGCGGTCGTCTGTGTCTTTGACATCACCGACCGGCTTCAGCATATGTTTTGGAGATACCTTGAGCAGGATCATCCCGCCAACGCAGGGAAAGACGTAGAGAACCATCGTCGTGAGATTCAGAATCTGTACCAGAACATGGATGATCTGGTTGGTCGTGTCCTGAACTATGTCGACGATGAAACGGTGTTGATCGTCATGTCCGATCACGGGTTCAAGTCCTTTAAACGGGGAGTCAATCTCAACACATGGCTGTATCAAAATGGATATCTGGCTGTGAAGGACAAGCCCACGGGTGCGGAATGGTTTCAGGATGTGGATTGGAGCAAGACAAGGGCCTATGCGGTAGGACTGGGAGGGATGTATCTCAATCTGGCAGGGCGAGAGGCCAAAGGCATTGTTGCGCCGGGTGAGGAAGAGCGGACCCTCAAGCAGGAAATCATCGCGGAGTTGCGAAAGCTTCAGGACGAACAGCGGGAAACCAGCGCCGTTGGTGAGGTTTATGATACTCGAGAAAGCTACGAGGGTCCTTACGTCAGCGAAGCACCCGACTTGATCGTCGGCTTTAACGTGGGTTACCGCACCTCCTGGACCTGCGCCACCGGAGCCATTACGGAGGAGGTGTTTGAGGACAACGTGAAGAGCTGGAGTGGAGACCACTGTATGAACCCACCCGACGTCCCCGGTATTTTCTTCTGCAATCGCAAGATCGCCACAGACAAAGTGAGCATCATGGACATTGGTCCAACTGCTCTCGACCTCTTTGGTGTTCCAGTTCCCGCCTATTGTGATGGGAAGTCCCTGCTGCCCTCATGAAACTCACACTGAAATTCATCATTCCGATTCTGGTTGTTGTGGCACTGGTGGTCTTTTTAGTCCCTGAAAGCTCTGTGCCGGCAAAAAAAATGATCATCCTGGGTGTAGATGGGCTGGATCCCCGGCTTTTACAAAAATTCACGGATGAGGGCAATCTTCCCAATTTCAAACAACTGATCGCCGAAGGTGACTTCAAGCCCCTCCAGACCACCATGCCACCCCTGAGTCCGGTGGCATGGTCGACTTTCATCACGGGCATGGATCCTGGGGGGCACGCTATTTTTGACTTTTTCCATCGTGACCCGAAAACCATCACCCCCGAGTTTTCCATGGCCAGAACTCTTCCTTCCAGCTGGAACATTTCCATCGGCTCATGGGTGCTGCCTCTCAAAGGAGGGACCATTGAACAGTTAAGACTGGGGCGCGCGTTTTGGGAGATTCTCGAGGAGCACAATGTACCCACCACCGTCTTCCGCATGCCGGTTAATTTTCCTCCATCATCTGGGGGAAAGTCGCTTTCAGGGATGGGAACTCCCGATATTTTGGGCACTCCGGGAATGTTTTCCTTCTACACTGACAATCCACCGTACAGCGCCGACAACATTTCTGGAGGACATGTATACGAAGTCGAAGTCCAGAACGACGCAGTGGATGCTCAACTCATCGGACCGGAAAACACCTTCCGTCGTGTGCCGAAAGAGTCTCCATCCGGGAAAGTCAGCGGCGAAAGGGACGGGACTAAGAAGTATGGACATCCCAAGCTGACCATCGACTTTCAGGTCTTTCTGGACCCCGAAGAACCAGTCGCCAAATTCGTTGTCCAGGATGATGAGTTCATTTTAAAAGAGGGGGAATGGAGTGACTGGGTGCGGGTCGATTTTGAGGCCCTTCCCTATCTGGTCAGTATCAGTGCGGTCGGAAGGTTCTATTTACAAGAGGTTCGTCCCGATTTTCGATTGTACGTTACGCCTCTCCAGATCAACCCTGAAGATCCGGTCATGCCGATTTCCACGCCGGACGACTGGGCCGGCGAGCTCTACGATGAGCTGGGTTACTTCTATACCCAGGAACTTCCTGAAGATACCAAGGCGTTCTCAGGCGGGATCTTTGACGGGCTGGAGTTTTGGGAACAGGCTCAATTTGTTTTCCGCGAGCAGAGGAAGGCACTCGATCATCTTCTGAAGAACTACAAAGAAGGTTTTTTATTTTTTTATTTTTCCAGCGTCGATCAGGGTTGCCACATGCTTTGGAGGTACATGGATCCGGAACACCCAGGATTTGTTCCTGAAGAGAAGCTGAGTAACTCTATTGAGGTCCTTTACCGGCAAATGGATGAGGCCCTGGGACGGATCCTGGAGTTCGTCGACGGTGAAACGACCCTGATCGTCATGTCCGATCACGGATTTTCTCCCTTTTATTGGGGCGTGAACCTGAATTCCTGGCTGGTTGGGAAAGGGTACGCCAGGCTGAAAAACCCTCTTCACCGGGAGGGTTATCCTCTCTTTATGAATGTCGATTGGACGGGGACGAAGGCCTATGCTCTGGGCCTGAACGGACTTTACGTGAACCTGAGAGGTCGCGAAAAAAACGGCATCGTCTCCCAGGGGGCTGAATATGAGAAGTTGCTCGACCAATTGGAAACCGATCTGCTGGCCATGGAGGACCCCCGCAATGGCCAACGGTCGATTGCCTATGTGGTCCAGACCCGTCGAGACTTTCGAGGGAACAACGTGGACATGGGACCGGACATTATTGTGGGCTACAATTGGGGCTACCGCACTTCCTGGGAGAGTCCTCTGGGGGAGTTTCCCCGAGAGATTTTTGTTGACAACATCGATCCCTGGAGTGGTACCCACCTTATCGACTACAGGCTGGTTCCCGGTGTTCTGATTACTAATCGAAAAATCACACTGGCGAATCCGGCTTTGTACGATTTGACAGTTGCTATTCTCGACGAGTATGGAGTTTCGAAACTTCCTGAGATGATTGGCCAGGATTGTTTGCAATAGGGGGTGGAAAGCATGTTCGGTTCTAAAATCAAGATTGACAAAAACCTCTTGGAAAAGGTCAGGAAGTACTCCGAGATAGCGGGCTATTCCTCGGTGGAGGAGTTTGTAGAGCACGCCCTGGAGAAGGAAATTGCCAAGCTGGAAGATGCAGATTCGGAGGAGGAAATCAAAAAGCGGCTTAAAGGCCTGGGGTACATTTCCTAGGGTTGGGGTCAGAGGGGGTGGTAGGAGTCAGACCCCTACCACCCCCTCTGACTCCCACCCGACGTTCGAGCGAGTGGTGACGACGCTGATGAAGCTGGTGAATTGGTTCCTCACAAGCCTGTTCGGCCTTCTTTTCTGGCCCTTTCAGGGGCTGGATCCCGTCTGGGCGCTGGTCTTTGTCTCTTTCTTGTGCGGACTCTTGATGGTCTGGGTCTTTGGAAAGGTGTCAAACCAGGAGGCCATCCGTCGCGTGAAGAACAAGATCCGAGGAAACCTGCTGGGTGTAAGACTGTACCAACATGATGTGCGAATAGTGCTTCGGCTGCAAGGGCGTATTCTTCGCGACACGCTTACCTACATGAACTACTCCATCATTCCCATGCTGGTACTCATCGTCCCATTGCTGCTGATTATCGTACAGTTGAATTTACACTTCTCGCTCAGACCGCTTGAACCGGGCGAGAGCGCCGTCCTGAAGGCCAGGCTAATCCAAACTGGGGTTTTGCAGGAGAACATCTCTTTGGAAAATCTGTCAGGGGTCAAGGTGGAGACTCCGGGGGTCCGCATTGACTCCGAAGGCGAAGTGGCCTGGAGAATTCGTGCCCGGCAACCTGGACGGCATTTGCTGACCGTAAAAGTGGGTGAGCAGACCGTCGAAAAGGAGCTCTATGTCGGAGACGGTTGGGGCGCTGTCTCGGCGCTGCGCAGCAATTCTTTACTTGACCTGCTTCTCTATCCGGGTGAAGCACCCATTGACGCGTCGGAAAAGGTGAAGTCCATTACAGTACAATACCGCCCGCTGCCGATATCGATTTGGGGTTGGAACGTTCACTGGATGGTTCTCTTCTTCGTTCTTTCAATTCTGGTTGCATTTATATTCAAGGGTGCTTTCGGGGTCGAACTTTAGTAAAGAGAGCAATTGATTACGTTTCTTAAGAACTTTTACAGAGCGAAGAAGTTTGGGCAGCCGATCGTGGTCGTTTCGGGTCTGCCTCGCTCGGGCACCTCGATGACAATGAAGATGCTCGAAGCCGGAGGAATGACGTTGTTTACGGATAATATTCGAGAGGCTGACGAAGACAACCCAAAAGGCTATTACGAATTCGAAAGAGTAAAGAATCTTCACAAGGAGAAGGATAGGTCGTGGCTGGGAGATGCCAGGGGAAAGGTCATCAAAATTATCTCTGAGCTTTTGATGGAGCTGCCTGATGCCTATTTTTATAAGCTGATTTTCATGGATCGTCATCTCGACGAAGTGATCGCCTCTCAGAACAAGATGCTCATTCGACGGGGAGAACCCGTCGGAGATGATAATGAACGGATGAAGGCCCTCTTTGAGAAGCATCTGAGAGTGGTGAAGTCCTGGTTGGACCGACAATCGAACTTCGATGTCATCCGTTTGAATTACAAGGAGGTCATTGATAATCCATTTGATCATGCGGAGAGGATCAGGAACTTCCTTGGAACTGGACTCGATGTGAAGCAGATGGCGGGTGTTGTGGACGAAAAACTTTATCGCAATCGGCGCTGATCGCTGCCGGCGTTGTGATTCATGACGTTGAGGATTTGCAAATGCTGATCTCGCCCTATGGGGAAAAGCTGATAGACCTCCTCGTTGAAGGGGAAGCTCTTGACGAACTGAGGGATCAGGCTAACCGGCTTCCTTCTGTACAACTTTCGGAACGGTCGGTTTGCGACCTGGAACTCCTTGCCACCGGTGCCTTCTCTCCTTTGGATCGTTTTATGGGAAGGAAGGACCACCAACGAGTCCTGGAAGAGATGCGGTTGAGCACTGGACACATCTTATCGGTCCCAATCACATTGCCCGTCGAAGATGATTCAGAAATTCACCTCGATCAGGAAATTGCGCTGCGAAGCAGTAGAAACGAATTGCTGGCAGTGATGACGATTGAAGAAATCTATGAGTGGGATCGGAGGGAGGCGGCGGAAAAAGTCTTTGCAACACAGGATGTGCGCCATCCTCTCGTAGCCGAGATGCACCGGTGGGGAAAGTTCAACATTTCGGGCAGATTAAGAGTCTTGCAACTCCCTCCGCGCCATGATTTTCAGGAACTACGGCTGACGCCGTCACAGACCAGAGCTCGACTGGAAAGTCTGGGGCATTCCAACGTTGTAGCCTTCCAAACCCGAAATCCTCTTCACCGGGTTCAGGAGGAATTGACCAAGCGGGCGGTCCAGGGGCTGGACGGAGCCCTGTTGCTTCATCCAGTCGTGGGAATGAGTAAGCCGGGTGACGTCGATCATTACACCCGAGTCCGTACCTACAAGGTACTGGCCTCCAACTACTACGATTCCAGCCGGATCTTACTCTCGCTTCTCCCTTTAGCCATGCGTCTGGCCGGGCCCCGGGAGGCGCTTTGGCACGCCGTGATTCGACGCAACTACGGTGCCAACTATCTCATTGTGGGAAGAGACCATGCCAGTCCTGGGCTGAATTCAGAGGGCAAACCTTTCTATGGGCCATACCAGGCTCAGGAGTTGGTCGAGCGGTTCAAGGGCGAACTGGGGATGGGTATAGTGCCTTTCCAGGAACTGGTTTATCTCCCTGAAGAGGGACGTTATGAAGAGGCCTCCAAGATACCGGTGGGAGCGCAAACCGCCTCCATCTCGGGAACCCAGGTCCGCCAGGAGTATTTAGAAAACGGCAAACTGCTGCCCGACTGGTTCATGCGACCGGAGGTCGCGGAAATTCTGGCTGAAACCTATCCACCGCGGCACCGTCAGGGAGTTTGTATCTGGTTCACGGGCTTGAGCGCGGCCGGCAAATCTACCACGGCTGAGGTTCTGACCACGCTCTTGTTGGAACATGGTCGGCAGGTGACGGTGCTGGATGGAGATGTCGTGCGCACCCACCTGTCGAAGGGACTGGGTTTCAGCCGGGAAGATCGAGACATCAACATTCGACGCATCGGCTTTGTGGCTGCGGAGATCGTTCGCCATGGAGGTACTGTCATTTGTGCGGCCGTCAGCCCCTATAGAGCCACTCGAAATGATGTGCGCAATATGGTGGGGAGTGACCGTTTTGTGGAGGTTTTCGTCGATACGCCACTGGATATTTGTGAGCAGCGGGATATCAAAGGACTCTATGCTCGAGCTCGACGCGGCGAGCTCAAGGGGTTTACCGGTATTGATGATCCTTACGAGTCACCTGAGCACCCTGAGCTCAGGTTAGATGGGGGTTTCCAAACGGCCGAAGAGAACGCCCGCCTGATTCTTCAGTATGTGGCCCGGGAAGGCTTCATCCGCGGGGTCGGAGATTGAAATTGATCCCTCAACGAAGAGCCTCGCCGGCGAGCACGGCGGAATCATCCCCAAGGTCAAAGCAGTTATTGCGGACTAGCTGCTCAGCTAAACACCAACCTTCACTTATTCCCTAGGATCACTGGCGATGAAGGAAGAGCTCACTTCCAGCGCCAGCTTTATACGTGGGAGAAAGTCATCGGGGCCAAGAAAACCGATGACGCGCAGCTCCTGGATTTCATTTCCTTGGACATCCAGAAAGAGAACTTCAGGGACGCCGGTCACTCCGAACTGTGTTCGCAGCTGCTCTGCCTCTGGTGACTCGTAGTCTGTCAAATCAACCTTGACCATCACGAATTGCTGGGTGGACTCGATTACCCTTCCGTCGCTGAACGTAAACCGGTCGAGCTGATGACAAGGGATGCACCAGTCGGCAAAAAAGTCGAGAATGACCGGGCGGCCTTCTTGTCTGGCTCGATCAAGAACAGCCCGGTCGTAGTGTTGCCAGGTGATTGTGGTACTGGTACTTGGAGCAGTACAGCAAAAAAGGGCAATGGCCAAGATGGAAAATGCCGTAACCTTCTTCAGCCCGCTGATCGCTTGCAGATTCTTGTTCATGCTTTGACACCGCAGCCCGGATTTATTCATAAATTCTCTACTGCAGCGACGAAATCATCCGCCCTGCCAGTGTTGCCCTCGGTCGGCCTCTCAACGTACCGTAGGGGCGAGCCGGCGGCTCGCCCCAGCAAACCATTCACCGAGAACGGTTCGGGCGAGCCGCCGGCTCGCCCCTATCCAGGCCGGCGCTTTCGCCGCTTCGTGACGAGAACCTATGAATAATCAGGCTATAGTTTATCAATCTGTTCACGCCAAGGCTTGCATCAGGTTCGGTTCAGGCGCCGGAATCTCATTGACTTCCCGGAGACTTTGAGGCGGTTCCGGTCCGGCTGGCACTGGCTGCCTCAAGTAAGGCGCGATGTACCTCCCTGAACTCTTCGGGGCTGCGGATGTAGTCGTTCATGTGCGGTATCGCCTTGTGAACCAGTTCCTCAGCTTTGGCGGGATCCTTCGCAGCGAGGGCACCAGTAATTCATAATCCTCGATGCCCTCCCGCTGACTTCAAGTCGAACAGAGCTGAGTACCGAGTTATTCCCGATTGGCTGCTCACATTCACAAAACGACTGCTGTCCTCGCTCTGAGCCCACCCTCAACGATTCTCAGAGTATCGCCAACGGTAGAGCTGTAGATCGAGGGTTCCGTTGGCGCGAAATTTGATTCCTTCACGTTCCAGAAGGGCTTGTTGAAGGCCCGGGGGAAAGTGGGGGAGGCGTTCGGTTGAACAACCGCCGGAAGCGTTCACGACACGGTACCAGGGTACGCCTTCGGGACAGAATCTCATGGCCCAGCCCACTGCCTGAGGAGAAAGGTTGTCAAAATAGAGAGCGATCTGTCCGTATGTCATCACCTTTCCCGGGGGAATTTGCCGAACGATCCGGTAAACATTTTCCCACACGCTGTCCCGCTTCATGGCA
>JALLON010000180.1 GCA_027717925.1 Acidobacteria bacterium AH-259-G07
GAGTGGCCTCCTCACACAACGATGTTCAGCCTGTTGGGATTGTCGACTGGGACGAGCAGCTGTTGAATGTCGAACTCGCAACTCAATAGCTCAACAGCTCAACACTGAGATACAATAAACACCATGGAGAGCACCGGGCAGCGTGTGGAGCGCGCTATTTTGGTTGGCGTTAGTCCGGATGGCCGGCGGCGCCACTTTGAAGAAGAATCCTTACGTGAACTGGAAGAGCTGACTCGCAGTGCGGGAGCGCAGGTGGCGGAAGTTTTTCTTCAGGAGAAATCGCATCCGGATCCCGCCTATCTGGTGGGCAGCGGGAAATTGGAGGAGATCCGGGATTCAGTGCTAAGCTGCCAGGCCGATGTGGTCCTCTTTGACCAAGAACTGACGCCGGCGCAGCTTCGGAATCTGGAAGAGTTTCTGGATACAAAGGTCATCGACCGCAGTGAACTTATCTTAGACATTTTTGCTCAGAGAGCCCGCAGCCGAGAAGGGAAACTACAGGTGGAGTTGGCTCAGCTGGAATATTTACTGCCTCGGCTGATGGGCAGAGGTTTGGCTTTGTCCCGTTTAGGAGGTGGCATCGGTACCCGAGGACCAGGCGAAACGAAACTGGAGGTAGATCGTCGTACCATCCGGGTGCGCATTTCGCGTATCAAAGGGGAGCTGGAAAGACTGGAGGCGAGACGAGCGCTCCACCGCCGGAAGCGCCAGGGAGTACCCATCCCCACGGTGAGTTTGGTCGGCTACACCAACGCGGGCAAGTCCACGCTTTTTAACAAGCTCACCGGCGAGGGGACCTATGTCAACCAGAGGATGTTTTCCACCCTGGATCCGTTAGTTCGTAAAATTGAGCTCGATACCGGGCAGGAGATTCTTCTCAGTGACACTGTTGGATTCATCCGGAAGCTTCCGCACACGCTGGTGGCGGCTTTCCACGCCACGCTGGAAGAGACATTGGAGGCTGATCTGATCCTACATGTGATCGATGCTTCTCAAGAGAGTTATCGAGTGCTGCGGCAAGCAGTCTATGAGGTCTTGGACGAGATCGGTCTAGAGGAGACGCCTGTTTTGGAAGCTTACAACAAGATCGATCTACTGGACCATGTTTCCCTGGCTGATACCCCTTACGAGCACGTCTTCGTGTCTGCCCGGACCGGGGAGGGGCTCTCTGAACTTTTGGGGAAAATCGAGTTTCTGATCAACCGAAATTATAGGGAGGTTCACCTCACCATCCCCTTTGATCGCGGGGAGGTGGTTTCTCAGTTGCGGCAGCGAGCTCGGATCCAGTCACAAGAATACCATCAAGACGGGATTCACATACGGGCTTCCCTGCCGCTGGCTGATCTAGGCCGTTACGAACAATTCGTGGACTAACTGCCTCGTTTCGTAAGCATGACAACGTTTGTTCACGAAACGGGGCACTTCTCCTCTCATGTATCGAGTTGCCATTATTGGAAGGCCCAACGTCGGTAAGTCTACCCTTTTTAACCGATTGACGGGCACACGGAAGGCCATCGTCGGGAATGAACCGGGGATCACGCGAGATCGCCTCTTTGAAATTGCTCGGTGGAATGGGAAGCAGTTCGAAGTGATCGACACTGGGGGGCTCATTCCAGACGAGAGAGAGACAATATCCGAGAAGGTTTTGCAGCAGGTGGAAATCGCTATGGAGGAGGCTGATCTGCTTCTCTTTGTAGTGGATGTGCGCGATGGGATCATCCCCCTGGACCAGACCTTGAATTCGATCCTGCGATCGCGCGGCAAAGAGTATCTTGTGGTGGTCAACAAAGTGGATGTTCCTCAATTGGAGCAAGAGGCGCTTCAGTTTTACGCCCTTGGTGTGGAAATTCTTTATTTCGTTTCCGCGGAGCACAAGCAGGGCGTCTCTGTTCTGGTTGAGGAGATCTTGAGGCGGGTTAGCGATGCGGGCGAGATTAATGTGGAGGAGGAGATCCGTGTGGCGATCATTGGACGGCCTAATGTCGGCAAGTCTTCACTATTGAATCGTTTTCTAGGCAAAGAGCGAGCAATTGTCGCGGAACTTCCAGGCACCACACGCGACGCGGTCGATTCACTTTTGAGGTTTGAAGATCGGTCCTACCGTTTGATCGACACAGCGGGAATTCGACACAAGGGTAAAAGGGACCTGAAGTCGGAGAGGTTGAGCGTTGTTATGGCTCGAAAGAATTTGGAGCGAACTGATGTGGCCTTGTTGGTGGTTGATGCAGCGGAAGGCCCCACCAAGCTGGATGCAACCATTGGAGGCTACGCACACAAAGCGGGAAAATCGATCATCGTAGTGATCAATAAATGGGATTTAATCCGTCGGGATACTCACACGGCTGCCGGCCTGGAGAAGGAGTTTCGTGTGCGCATGCGTTTTCTGGAATATGTGCCCATGATTTTTGTCTCTGCCAAGACCGGCCAGCGAGTCGTCAAGATTTTTGAGCTGGTTCAAGAAGCCTACAGCTCACAGCTCATTCGGGTTCCCACCGCCGAACTGAACCAATTTCTGGTGACAGAGGTTCAACCTCTCCTGATGTCTCCCGGAAGTTCCCGTAAGTTTGCCATTAAGTATGCCGCCCAGGTGGGAGTGGCTCCTCCAACTTTCGTTTTGTTCACCCGCTCCTCCCGTAAGCTGCACTTTTCCACCCAACGTTTTCTCATTAACCGACTGCGTGAAAAATACGGCTTCTATGCGACTCCCATTCGAATCTTGCAGCGCGCAAGCAGGAAGAAGATGTGAGCTGTTGAAACACTGTTCAACCTTCCAACCTTGAGTCAGCTGCTTAGCGGTCCGGCTCGTCTGTTGTCTGTGGATAGTGCCTTGACACTCCTGTGGTGGCTGCCTATCATGGGAGAGCGCACCGCGTCCCAAGAAGATTCCAGAGGCACTAAGGATCAATCGTGATTAAGGCAGATCTGGCGCATATTGTTTACGAAAAGCACGGAGGAATCTCCCATAGGGAAGCTAAAGAACTGGTGGAGTTGATAATCGAAAACATTAAAGACAGCTTGGTTCGTGGGGAAAGCGTCAAGCTGACTGGTTTTGGCTCGCTCAACGTTGTTCAGCGCAAGGGACGACAGGGCCGCAATCCTCAGACAGGTGACCGCATCGTCCTGGCTCCCAGTACGTACGTCAGCTTCCGACCCTCACGTCTTCTGAGCTTTTAGTGTCTTCCAAATGGCGCGGATCGGTAAGAAACTCTTTTATAAAATTGGTGAGATTTGCAGAATTTGTGGGATCCAGCCCCACGTCCTGCGTTACTGGGAAACCGAGTTCACTCTTCTTTCTCCCGCCAAAAATAGAGCAGGACAGCGGATCTACCGAGAGAAAGACTTGCGACTGATTCAGACGATTCAGCAGTTGCTTTACGAGCAAGGCTATACAATCGCAGGAGCCAACCAGAAGCTCCTCGAAGATGGACATGCTGAGCTGCCTTTGTTCAAAAAGGCACTTAAAGTGGGTCAGAGAGAGGCTCTTAACGAGATTGAGCGGGAACTGCAAGAAATTCTGAAAATCCTGGATAAGCCCCTCACTTGACTTTCGCAGAACAACTTAAGAAAATATTTAGTCATACCTAAATTTTTGTGTCTTGCCTGCGAGGTATTGGCTTATGAAAAAGAAGTTCAGTCGCCGAAGAATGATAGGAGGGGCCGTGGGTGCCGCGGGCCTGGCCGGCAGTAGAGCGCTGGTGGGAGTCTCAAGTTCTTCTCCGGATCGTTCCATTCCTGCTGCCCACGATGCCACCGTTATGTCAACTCCCGGCGAAGTCGATCTGAGTGAATTTGATCCCTCTAAGTTCTTGTATGAGTTCGACTACGGGAAGATAACTCAGTTGCCCGATGGACGCACACTCCGGGAGTGGGAAATCATGGCGATCGATAAAGAAATCGAGATCGCACCTGGCGTCTATTTTCCGGCTTGGACCTACAATGGGCAAGTCCCGGGTCCGACCCTGCGCTGCACTGAAGGCGATCGTTTGCGCATTCACTTTGCAAACGGTGGAAGCCACCCACATACCATCCACTTCCACGGTTTTCACCCGGCGAAGATGGATGGTGTCTTGGAGGTCATTAAGCCAGGTGATGAGTATTTGTACGAGTTTGATGCTGAACCCTTCGGGCTGCACCTGTACCACTGCCATTCCGTGCCTTTAAAACGACATATTCACAAAGGGCTGTATGGAGCCTTTATTGTTGATCCTCCAAAGAAGAGACGGCCGGCCCGTGAGATGGTGCTGGTGATGAACGGCTTTGACACCAATTTTGATGGTGAGAATGAAGTATATGGGGTCAACAGCGTGGCCTTTCACTATCATCGCCACCCCATCGAGGTGAAGCTTCAGGAGCTTGTGCGGATCTACCTGGTCAACATCCTCGAGTTTGACCTGGTGAATTCTCTTCATATCCATGGCCACTTCTTTGATGTCTACCGGACCGGAACCAAGCCAACACCGACCGAGTTCACTGATACGATCATGATGTGTCAGGGGGAACGTCACCTGTTGGAGTTGAAATTCCGACATCCTGGAAAATTCATGTTCCACGCCCACCAGAGTGAGTTTGCTGAACTGGGATGGATGGGATTTTTCCAAGTAAAGGCTTAGTGCTATGAAACAGTGGATTCGAGGACTCTTCCCGATCATTCTGCTTGGCGGCCTTCTGGCGCTGTTTTTTGCCTATGGACCGCTGGGGGTTTTCCTGGCTTCCTTTCCGCCGGTCGAGGAGTTGACGATAGAGCGGATTGTGCTTCCTGAGCCTGGCAGTATAGTGCTCCATGTGATCAACGGAGGGCCCCAACCGGTAACGGTAGCTCAAGTGATGGTGGATGAGGCGTTTTGGCAGTTTTGGACGGAGCCGGAGAGAAAAACTGTTCCTCGCCTGGGCCGAATGAAGATTCACATTCCCTATCCCTGGGTAGAAGGAGACACTCACGAAGTCACAATCCTGACTTCTACGGGTCTTACTTTCAGCAAGGAGATTCCAGTGGCGACTCAGTCTCCAAGGACGGACTTGACCTATTTTGGGACCTTTTCACTGCTCGGGATCTATGCCGGTGTCATTCCGGTTTTTCTGGGTCTGCTCTGGTATCCGTTCTTGCGGGAACTGAGTCGAAAATGGCTTTCCTTTTTCCTTAGCTTGACGGTGGGGCTCTTGGCCTTCTTGGCGGTGGATACACTGAATGAGGCATTTGAGACTGCGGAAGTCGTCCCTGGCGCATTTCAGGGAGTTGCACTGGTTGGCATGGGTGTTTTGGCAACGCTGCTTCTTCTCAGTTATCTGTCGCGCAGCAAGGCGGCACGCTCGGATAAGGGAAGTGTGGAAGGGCGTTACTGGACCTCCCTGATGATCGCGCTTGGTATCGGACTTCACAACTTGGGTGAAGGACTGGCGATTGGCTCCTCTTATTCGCTCGGTGAAATTGCTCTCGGGACTTTTCTAGTTGTGGGTTTCACACTACACAACATCACCGAAGGATTGGGGATTGTGGCTCCCATTGCAAAAGATCGACCTTCGATCGGCCGGCTGGTGAAGCTAGGATTAATTGCTGGGGCCCCAACTGTGTTGGGAACCTGGATTGGAGGGTTCAGTTACTCACCAACCTGGGCCACTTTGTTTCTGGCGATCGGTGTGGGGGCCATTCTGCAGGTGATTTACGAGCTGGTGCTGCTGTTCAGCCGAAGAGAGGAAGCTAGTCTCGTCAGCGCTTATAACCTGTCCGGATTTATCTTAGGTCTGGGGATCATGTATGGGACGGGC
>JALLON010000181.1 GCA_027717925.1 Acidobacteria bacterium AH-259-G07
TGAACGGTTTTGCAACAAACGAACATGGAAAGCTTGGGAAGAGGAAGCTGGCAAGATTGTTCCTGCGCCCCCGCACCCGGCGGAAAAATGTTCAAATCCAGGACCGCGACTCCCAAAAAATCGATCTTTTTAAAATCGTTCGGCTTCAATGAGCGAGTCAAAGGAGAAAAGTGGCCGATATTTGTGGAAAATCTGTGAATAAAGTATGGGCTGCTCGATCGAAAAGGGCAAGTGAAGAGGGTCTAAGAAGAGAAATCGTTTTGCACACATGTTGTCCGACTGAGGGCTAGTCTGTCGGATTTGAGGCGAGCTCGAGATATGCCCAAGGAACAATATCGGAAATACCAAATTTCCTGGGAAGGGATTGTACTCCCCCATCATAATCAGAGAGGAAGAGCAACGAAGCGTGCGTGGCCTTTGAAGATCAAACCTTATGGGATCCCGGGTCGAAAAAGACCTCTATGAAATGCTCTTTGATGCCTTGCCACAGGCCGTGCTCGTGGTGGACCGGCAGCTCAAAATCCAGGTGGGGAACAAAAGTGCAAGCGCCCTTTTCCAGGTCTCCAAGGACCAACTGAGGGAAGCAGAAATTTCCTCACTCATCTCCCACAAGGACCTCCCGAAACTCATCTTTGACGTCGCGGAGGCGCAAAGGGGCAAAGTGCTGGAGCTCCACCCAGAATCAGATCAACAACGGAGTTCGGAGAGAATCCTCAGGGTAACAATTCTGCCGCTTGACCCCGATGCGACGGAGGACGTGGGCCTGCTCGTCCTCGAGGATGTCAGTGAAAAAGTGATGCTGGAAGAACAGCTCATTGAGACGGAAAAACTTGCGGGGATGGGGCAACTGGCTCAAGGAATCGCCCATGAATTGGGAAATCCCTTGAGCAGCATGGGTTCCACCCTCCAATACGTTCGGGAGAATATAACGAACGAGGGTGATTCAGCGCTGCTTGAGGCCTTGGACCTCACTCTCGATAATTTGGATCAGATGCACCATCTCCTTCGCAGTCTTTCCGAATTCAGCAGGGAACATCGACCTCGTTATGAAGCAAGCGATCTGCACCAGCTCATTCGGCAGAGTCTGGTTTTTATCCGCAGGGAAGCGGAAAAGCACGGGATCCGCCCGGTCACCTCTTTTGCTTCCACTCTCCCGTGTTGTCACATCGATGTTCGAAGGATCAAACAAGTCCTACTCAACCTTTTCAAAAACGCCATCGAGGCTATGCCCGAAGGTGGTCAACTTTCGGTGAAAACCCGTCTTGGCAGGCTGGCTCGAGAAGACAGTGAGGCGGCTATCATCGAAATTCGAGATACGGGGATGGGCATTAGCCGCAAGGAGCTGCGGCACGTTTTCAGGCCCCTTTACTCCACGAAGCCAAAGGGCACGGGATTATCGATGACGACCCGGGCATGTGCCGAGCGCTGACGCTACTCTTGCGTCACAGGTACTCGGTACAGCTCGCCTCGAGCGGAGAAGAAGGTCTGCGGAAAGCAGTACTGCTCAAACCGGACCTGGTCCTGCTCGACCTGAAGTTTCCCGAGACGAGTGGTATAGCGGTCCTGCGGGCCTTAAAGGAGAAGACGAGGGAGGAGATCTCGGTCATCGTTCTCACTGCTTACGGCAAGGTCCAGTCGGCGGTTCAAGCCATCAAATTGGAGGCAGTCGATTATCTGGAAAAACCTTTCGACAATGAAAGGCTCCGGCGTGAAATAGACCGCTTCTTTGCGGCGAAACGGTTTCCCAAAGAAGTGCCGATCCGGAACCAGATCATTGGGGAAAGTCCTCCAATGCATCGGGTCTGGGAGTTAATCGAGCGGTCCGGTCCTACTGATATCCCCATTTTACTTCAAGCGGAAACGGGCACCGGAAAAGAGCTCTTTGCCCGCGCCACCCACGAGATTTCCAAGCGAAGCCAAGGCCCATCGACCGTGGCGGGCTTCCCCACGAGTTGGAGGAGAGCGAACTCTTCGGATATGAAAAAGGGGCCTTCAGGTGGGTACAGTTTTTGGGGAGCAGGTCCTCTGTTGCTTTATGGTTCGGCAACCTCTTTTTGGACCCTTGAGATCACCCGGTGATATATGGATATTCCAATCAAAATTGTTACAAGAGCGATTACTTTGATAACGCTTCCGAAGAATTCAGTACTGAAATAGTATATCAGTCCGGAGGCGATAAATATAAGAAAACCTATCAGGATAAAAAATACAGACCACCTTAGACCTCCTTCCAATTTATTATACAGACTAAATGCGTGTGGACAAAGGTGTACACTGCTATTGACACCGGATATCCCACACGAAAGGCAAGGCTTTGGTGAATCGGTTGAAGGAGATTCTGCCCAGACAGCTGTTTGAGGTTCGACTTGAGGCCTGTTTGGGTTCCAAGGTAATTGCTGCAGAAAGAATCCCGCCGCAGCGAAAAAACGTGCTGGCCAAGTGCTACGGGAGGGACGTCACTCGCAAGCGCAAACTCCTGGAGAAACAAAGGAAAGGGAAGCGCCCCATGAAAGCGGTGGGCCAGGTGGAAATCCCACAGGAACCTTTCCTGAGCGTGCTTCGAGTGGGAGGGGAGTGAAGTTAATTGTGATTTGTGATTGTGATTTGTGATTGAGTTGTGAATTGTGATTAGTGAATTCTGAATTCACAAATCACAATTCACAAATCACAATTCACTAATCCACCCGCTCCAATCGGACTGGATAATCCACTTGATCCTTGATCCAGTCTAAAAAGCGATTCTGATCCTCAATGCTTTTTTGGGGAATCAATAGGCTGGGATCGCGCCATTCCTTCATCACAACAGCATCCTGGGTGAGAATTCTCACCCGCTTCCTGGGAACCAGAGTCGTCCATTGGTCGCCCGTTTGAGCATCGGTGTACAAAAGCCGGATCACAATATTTCTTGACAAGTTTTCAAGTGGCTTGAGAACGATTTGCCGGAATGCTTCCGTCTGCTTCGCCTCGGGCACATCTGGAACGCCGTCGCTCAAAAGGACAATGGCCAGAGGTTTCAAGATCAGTCTGCGATTGCTCACCGTTTCACTGATATGGTGAAAAAAAGCATTGAAGTCCGTGATTACATTCTCTTTTTTCTTGGGGAAGATTTCCTTCAGTTTCTCATGGATTTCAGGAATCGTTTTGTATTTAAAAGTCTGAATCGGATAGAGAGTTTTTGCCTCTCCCACATTGGAACCTCCAATGGAGCCAACAAAGAGTTCTTTGGGCTCCTCCAGACCACCCAAACCCTTGAGGTGAGCGTAGAGGTAATGAGCCAGAAAATACAGGGAATCATCAAAGTACTTGCTCCGGAGAAAGGAACCGCTGATATCCACACCCACAAACAGAACCAGTCTCGGTTCTGGTTTGGAGAAAAAATTTTCAGGCAGACAACCCGTTAGGCAAAGAAACACAACGAAAAGAACAGAACAGGTGAATATTCTGGATTTCATTTTCAAAATCAAGCCCGTTTCTTGTTTCTGCTCGATGGGAATGCGTTTTCAAGTAAACGCTTCGAATCCATGATTTGGTCCAGACTGGTCAATGGAATTTCAAATAGTAGGATCGAGGTAAAAAGAAAAGTACAGAAATTCATGGAGGCAGCCAAAACCTGTAAGGGCGGGATCAAAAAGGCATGAAAAATCTCATTTCCCTTCTCCAGGGCCCATTCAATTTCTTCTCTCACCTGTCCGCTCAGCACAATCTCCAAAAGTTGTTTGCTTCCAGCCGGGGAGGATGCCTGTGAGCTTCCCCTCACACCCGCCCCCTGGATGATCGCCATGATCATCGGGGTCCCATGACTGGCAAACAGCACCCAGGACATTCCCCGAATTCCTAACCATGCAGTCGCGGCAATGGCTAAAGTCCCAACAATTCCAAGTTCGAAATCACCCGAGGTGTGCTGAGCAAACCAGGGAATCAGTGAATCTACAAATTCTCTATAAAGAAAGACCACCTCAACAAAAAGAGCAACCAACTCGATGAGTCCAATTTTAATGATGGTGCCAATCTTTCTTGAGCTGAGCGCTTCGGCCCATGTGGAAAGAACAGCGTAACTTCCAAGGATCAAAAAAAACAGAAAAAGAAACAGGGGAATCCTTAGTAAAGCCTCCGGGATACTTTCACCCGTTAAACTGGATAGAGTGTCCATCACTAGAGGGGTCGTCACATAAGTGAAAACAGTGGCTTCAATCAGGCACCAAATGAAAGTCAATACCAGTGCGATCCATGGGATACCCTTTTCGAAAATACCTTCACCCACAATTTTGAATAGCCGAAATGGGACAAAAAATAAAACCTCAATTAAGACCCAAATCCCCACAACGACCAATTTCATCAAACCCAAAACAGCCGTAATAATTACAAGCAAAAACTTAAGAATCCCACCCCAAAATGAAAGGATGGCTTTTCCAAGGTCCCACCAGATCAAAAAAAATGTGATCACAAACTCAGGGCGGTGGGCGCGGAAAACAACAGAGAGCACGCAGGGAATGGTCACCCAACATGCCAGAATAATGGACAGAACCGGCAAAAGAAGAAACAACCTTTTGAATAATGCCAACCAGAAGGAGTCATTCGCTCCCAAGGCAAAAATCACGAATTCATGCTGGAAAAAAAGAGGAAAAAATAAAAGGGTTAAAATGACTTTCCAAGCACCGGACGCTGCATTTAACATGGTCTTCTGATCTCCCAAAAAATTAATGATGCGTTTCTATGCATCCATCCAACGGAGATTTCAGAATTCATTTGATGGATAATCATTTTTGCAAGAGAGAGTGGCTTGATCCCCGTTTATCGCGCATGGGAGCACGATTTCTTTTTCGTATTTTCGGGGCTTCTCAGTACTAATTTTGAGCGTCTCACCTTTCACTTCGAAATGAATATCGTCTTCGTTTACACCCGGCATATCACCGACCACCAGAACATGATCGTTTTCTTTCATGACATCAATTTCGGGTTCTCGGACATCTTCTATAACTGGTCCCTTGGCCGTCTTTTGAACTCTGTGACCAAAGGGTTCCACTTTGAATTCTGCTCCTGCTCTGTGTCTGCCAGGAAGGGATTCAACACGCACCCCAAATGAGTACCTCCCCTTTCTTCCACGCTTCCCAGCTGGGTACTTAGCCTTAGGAAGCAAGCACTGTGCCAATTTTCAGCTATGTTCGTGACCCAACCCAGTGAGCCAGATATAACTCTTTATTAAACAGTTAGTTATACTCTGTCTCGGGGATGAGTTTGTTAGTTAGAACGTACCCCGATTCTTCCAGCCAATGTCAACCCTGGTTTACCCCTGATTCACAATGTAGAGTAGCTTCGTATAATAGCGACAAGTAGTTACCGGCTTTTTTGAAAGTTGACAAAGGTGTACACTACTATTGACACCGGATATCCCACACGAAAGGATTAAGGACATACGATTTTTGATAAAGCTGCTTGACAGGAGTTCCTATTCAATGCTATATAGTATTAGCAAATAATATTGAGCGTTAGAAATTAATAGCAATGAAAGAATACCATAGACTGAAGGAAGAAATCCCGGCGCGGTTGATGGGCCGAAAGACGGCCTGTTCACCCTATCCACGGCCGCGGCGCGGCAAACAAACACGGAGGATTAAGACCCATGTCGGATGAAAAAAAGAAAAAAGAGGAAGAGAAACAGTTCGAGATTGACTTTGGCTTAGGCAAAGCTTCCTTTGGAGGCCTATTCGAAGGCCTGGGAAATCTCATT
>JALLON010000182.1 GCA_027717925.1 Acidobacteria bacterium AH-259-G07
CAACAGAGAGAGTAACTATGATAGGGTGTAACAGGCTAGATAGGCTAGATAAAATGATCACACCTCCAGAGTAGGATTAGATAAGCAGGATCATGGACGAGACTGAGAGGAGGGCAGCAAAGCGGTTTGAGGGCGAACTTAAGGGAACAGCCACTTTTGACATTGAAGGCAAAGAAGAGCAAAGAGAAGTCACCATTAAGAATATTAGTGTTTACGGTGCTTATTTCCAGACGGATACTTGCCCTGACATTTCTGAAAGCGTAAGAATTCACATGCAGCTGGAGGACTCAGAAGCTCCATTTGAGGCGGTTGGGACGGTGATCCGAGTTGATCAGTTATCGGAGAAGACATACGGATGTGCACTCAAATTTGATGAAACTCTCGACCTGGGCTGCGATGGTAGCTGAATGAGGGTTTCGGGATTGAAATAGTGATTATGCTTATTCTCTGTTATCCCACAGGAAGCCGGTTCCATCCCCGTTACTGTCCTGCCATCCATAAAACAGGAGTATATCCCTGGTAATTCCTCTCACACTCTGTGACACGAATTTGATATTCTGATATTTATGCCCTCTTATCGGGGTGAGATCTTTACTCAGTTTCCAGTTTTCTCCGTTATCATCTGAAACCCACTCCTGTATCCTGTCCCCCCATCCGTAACGCTCCATTTCTTCCTCCGAAATATTCTCACCTTCACCAGTTACCAGGTAAGCCTTAAACAATCCGTCATCACTTCTATGCAGATGACAAGCATTGAAAGGGTGCGATGTAGGGGCGATTGCTGTTTTCACCCATTGATCATTCTGACGCCTCACGAAATAGAACCGGCACTTATACGGTGTTTCATCCGATACAGGAAGCAGGAAATAAGGCTGATCATTCTCATCCAGGACTATAGAAGGCCCGACAGCCACAACTCGCTCTTGCGTATCCCAAATCAGGCATTCCCGATCGGCAGCCGCTTTATTCACAGGGGACGCGAGTTCCTTGCCGTTGTAATTAAAGGCTTTCCCGGAGGGAAGGTCGACTTTGAGATAGTAGAGGTTATACCGCTGTGTGTGATCCGTTAGCATGCTGTTATACCTGGAATTCAGGACCGGTTCTTCAACCTTCCAGATAAAAGCCACATGCAGCATCCTGCCATCTTTGCTCACATGCGAAGTGTGATATGACCCAGCATGATCCGCCAGCAATCCATCTTGCGGCTCAGTGTTGAGATCAACCAGGGAATTATTAGGACCAACCCACGTCCTGCCGCTATTGGAAGAGATGCGGTATTTCCATGAACCAAGATGACCGCCCTGGCGAAAGTATATGAGAGTCTTATTGTCATGAATCTGATGAACCTTAGGGTAAGACAAAGTGTCGGAAACAGCAGAACCGTCCTCCCATTGCCTTATATCTCCTGGCCTCTTGGAAATCAGATGGACTCCGGCTGAAACGTGGCAGCCAAACAAGACATGCACATAACCTTTGCTGTCAACCCATGTAACCGGCGCATAATGGTGATCCTTTTTATACTTCTTAGCGTCCACCTGATCTTCCATGCCAGTGAGCAGCATAAAAGGCTTCAAAAACCTGCGACTTTCCAGATCATAGGATATGATGTAGGGAAAGCCTTTGTGCCCTCTCCACACGATATAGACGCTCTTCTCATACTCCACTGCTTGGGGGTACATCCGGTTATCGTAGAACATCTTCAAGGCGCCGTTGTCAGCAAAAGGAATTGCCTGGGCAAAACATGCGCAGCACTGGACAATCAGAACCCAAAAATTCAGACTCCAAAGAAATAATCCCCGAGTTCTTTTCCTTTCCATATAGCAGGCTCCAAACTGAAGTGGGAGTCACTTCGCCGTGGGCACGAGGCGCTTGAGTTCTTCAAACCAGTTCAGGACGAAATTCAGGTGGGTGAATGCAGCTTCTTCTTTTTCTGTATCCATCTTGAACATCACAAAGCGCTTGCCGTCGGGGGTGATGTCGTAGTCCGGGTAAGGATAAAGGCTCGGGAATGATCCTTCAAACAACTGCCGGGGCTTTCCGGCCCGCAAGGACTCCCCTTCACTTCTCACAGCAACAGCTATCATCTTGTTCCCATTGCGATAGAAGAGCTCCCGTCCGTCTGGGGACCAGCGCGGTAAACGGCCTCCCTCAGTTGAAATCTGCCACTTGCCGCCGGGGCCGGGAAAGGGCCGGACATAGATTTCCATCCGCCCCGACTCGTTGGACATGTATGCGATCCAGCGGCCATCAGGGGAAAACTCTGGGTAGACTTCAGCAAAGCGTGTGCCCAGGAAGAGTTCCGGCTTTCGGTCCCCTTCAAGGGGCAGCACCCAGATGTCCCAACCGGTTTCGGGACTTTCTTCATTAAAGGCCAGGAAATTACCATCGGGCGACCAGGAGGTGACAACCTGATTATTCTTGCTCTCGCTCAGCCGCTCCGCCTCTCTCGAGCCATCAGCCGGTTTCCGGTACAGGTTGAGCTGCCCCCCGTCTCTGTCTGAACTGAACGCCACCTGCTGCCCATCAGGCGACCAGATAGGGAAGCCGTCAGCGGCTTCATCGAAGGTGAGGCGCGTCATGGCTTCGCGCTCAATTTCATACACCCATACATCCTGGTTCGATTCCGAATCGATTTGTAAGGCCAGCCGACCTCCATCGGGCGAAAAGCGAGGGCCGAAATACCTGCGACGCTCTCCTGACAGGGAACTCACAGCCCCCTGCCGGTCGATCCATAGCATGGAGTATTCTCCCCCCCTCGAGGTTCCCGCCAGGTAAACCAGAGTCCCCGTTTGAGAAAACGCGAACTGGGCGCCGCCCCAGCTTGAATTCGACAGAATACCCTCCAAGATGGGAGCGGGAGGGCCGGTCAGCTCCACCCGGTCCAGATCAAAGGGCGCGGTAAACAGTGTGCCTTCGCGCACATAAACTAGGTGACCGGAAGGCACATAGCGGGCATAGAAGCCTCCCTGATGAAGGACCTTGCGCTCACCCGTCTCTAGTATTAGTACCTCGATGTTGGCATCGTCAAAATTCCTTCCAGAGGTATGGGCGGTAAAGAGCACCGCCCTACCGCCCGGCAGTACATAAGGCCAGCGATGGGAGTATTCTCCCTCGTCAAGAACCGTCAATTGTTCCGGTGTGCCTCCGAGCGCGGGCACCCGAGACAGAGCGCTGTTGGGTGTGGGAGCAAAGATAATAGTGTCGTCCGGTCCCCAACTTCCGCCGCGATTGCGACTCACATCACAAAGAGTCAGTGGTGCCCCACCGAAGACGGAGACCTTCTTTAGTTCTCTCGGGGTGAAGAAGGCCACCCACTGGCCATCAGGTGAGAAGAAGGGATGGTAAGCGCTCTCGGTTCCAGATAAAAGCGTGGCTTCCAGCTGGTCGAGTTTTCTCAGGTAGAGCTGCCCGGAGGTTCCACTGCCGATGACATAAGCCAGGTGTGCGCCGTCGGGTGAGAGTACCGCACTAGCCCCAATATCTGTCCAGAGTGATTCGCTGGGGGTTAGCTCGACCTTCAGGCGCATGAGAGGCTGATCGACCGGCAGGGCTGCCTGCCACAGGCCCACCAGCGAAATCAGAAGAACCACTGTTATCAGGCCAGCGACGCCCCACGGAATCGCCCGCTTCCATCGGGCAGGCTGTGCTGCACTGATCACCCCAATCGGCGATACCGTTGCGGGGTCGCTAAGAGCCTTCTTTATCTCAATTCGGGCATCGCCAATGTCCCGGAGACGATCATGAGGGTGCTTCTGGAGGCATCGATGCAGAAGATCTCGAACCCTCCAAGGTGTGTTCTCAGAAAGTACCTCCCAACCCGGCTCACCCTTGAGAATCCCAGCCAGAGTTTCCGTGATCGTCTCTCCCTCAAAGGGCCGCTTGCCGGTCAATAGTTCATAAAGCACGCAGCCGAAAGCCCAGATATCCGCCCTCTTGTCTACCCGCTTGCCACGGGCTTGTTCCGGGCTCATATAAGCTGCCGTCCCCAAAATCACACCGGAACGAGTCATCGCATCGGTCAGGGTGGGAGATTGGGAAATGTCTGTAACCGGTCTCTCGCCCTCCAAGGCCTTGGCCAGACCAAAGTCCAGCACCTTGACCATTCCTTCGGGTGTGATCTTCACATTGGCGGGTTTTAGGTCCCTGTGGATGACTCCTTTCTCGTGTGCTGCTTCCACTCCTTCGGCAATCTGACGGCAGATCTCTAAAGCCTCCTCTACAGGCAGTGGCCCTTTGGCTACCCGTTCAGCTAGGGTCTCCCCTTCGACCAGCTCCAGAACCAGGAATCGAACTCCATCGGTTTCCTCCAAGCCGTAAATCGCTGCGATGTTGGGGTGGTTTAGCGATGCCAGAAGCTTGGCTTCTCTCTCAAAGCGGGCCAGCCGCTCCCTATCCTGGGCGAACAGATCAGGCAGAACTTTAATGGCCACCTCACGGCCCAGCTTGGTGTCCTGGGCACGGTAGACTTCTCCCATGCCGCCTTGGCCTATCTTTTCAATGACTTTGTAATGGCTGATGGTGGTACCGACCAAAATGCCCCCTCCCGAGTCGCGAGTGTATTTCTAGTAAATGTTAAGCCTTTGGTGGGTTAAAAGGCAATCGAAAACCGCGAGTAGAAATCAGCTCCGTCGGTCCTCCAGGGTGATGCGGCTACTTCCTGAGAATCAAAAGAGCGACAAAGACAGCGAGGCGAAGGAACGAAGCCTTCCTTCTGGTTAGAGAAAAGCCTTCTGCAGAGAACTGAGGAATTGGATTCCCGGGATCGCCTTTTCGCTCAGCCGCTCATCGTTGGTGATGAAAAGATCCACCCGGGCCTGCGCAGCACAAGCCAGTTGGATTGCGTCGGGAGGCCGAATGGTGCGGTCCTGGCGAATTTCAGCATAAATGCGTGCGGCCTCTTCATTGAACGGAATCAGAACTGTACCCATCCTCAATGCCTCTTCGTACTTTTCCCGCAGTGGTCTGTTTCCCGCTTCCACTGGCTTGACCAGCACCTCACCGAGCGTCAGCGTCGAGGTATAAAGCTGATCGCCACGGCGCAGCATGCGCTTGCGCAGGGTGATGACGCGCTCGGAAAGCTCCCGGTAGTCCTCCATCAGATAAACAAACAGGTTCGTGTCCCAGAAAATCCGGCTCACGACCAATCCTGGCGCAGCCGGCTTACATAGCTATCCGGATCCTCGCCCGCCCAGATCTCTTTCCCCAAGCCGCGCAGCCCAAGGATGGGGTCGTTCTTTTCGGCGGCGGCTTCGGTCAGCGTGTATACCGAGGAATACCAGTCCACCAAGCAGTGGTACTCGGCTGGGATTTCCTCTTTCGCCGGGACGATCTTTGCGCCCTCGCGGGCAGGGTGGTAAACATCCCCTTTTCGAAAAAGGCGTCGCCTCATCCCAGCAGTTTCGACAAGCATGCGATAACGCCCAGGATTCGGGGATCGGTTGGCAACACAGTGTTGCACCGCGTGGACATAAACTCCAGGACGCAGCTCTCCTCCGATCCCTTCAGTCTTTGCTCGTTCAACGATTTCTTTGACGGTGAAATCCGAGCGGTCAGAGTTCTCGCGGTGCAGCAAGGCAGCAGCGATCCATACCTCATCGGCTACCTTGACAGCACGTCTTTTAAGCAACTTCATTTGACCTCTGAAAGTAAATACCTTGCTACTTAGTATACCATGTATACAAGAATGAAGTTAGTGCACACTACTGAATCAGAGCCCATGAC
>JALLON010000183.1 GCA_027717925.1 Acidobacteria bacterium AH-259-G07
ATACTCACAACAACCACATTAGGATTTCTATCTATCGTTGTTTTAAGAACCGATCAAGAGTTAAGGAAACTGTTTTCAGCCATTGCTCGCTTTGATCTTCTTACGACGCTTCAAGAATTTCTCGACGGGCTGCGCAGAGGGCTAAACGTGATCTTGGGTGAGCAAGGATTCCATTATATTTGGTACCTGATAGCAGGATACTACTCTACACTTACAACCGTAGTGTTGCTGTTACGGCCTGCGGGCCTCCTAGAGATGCCAATAAGAGGTGATTCCTGGCTCATAGTGCTGATATTCCACATGTGGGTTGGTAGCAACGTAGTTGGTGATGCTATCTCATTTAATGTTTCCCGACGGATAATCAACAATGTGTGTGATGATGACAACCTTGATTGGTTGAGATTGCTCAAATCTGGTATTAAGGATCTCGGTGTGGCTTCAGCATGTTTTGCAGGAGTCGCCATTGTGTCAAACGTATGTCACACCATACAAGTAGGGGACGCCACCAGCATTCGCGCCGTATTGGTACATGCCTTAGATTGGTCTGTCCTGTTTCGTCCGTATTCAATTAGAGTTGGTGGGGAAGAGGTTGGGACACAATCATGGGCACTGTTCATTGTAACGGCAAGTACTTATGGCCCGACTGTTATTTTTGCAACCACTTTGCTTATCGCTTTCCTCGTCTCCCCTTTTTTCCGTTTAGCAGCACTTGTATCAACACGAACACGTAATCAGCTTGCGGCTGGGCAAATAACACGTGGTGATCTGATGATGGCCTTGGGCACTATCATTGCTCTATTTTCTCTGATCGTGGTAATTTACTGTTGACAACGAACATCATCTTATCCTCAAGATGTTCCTGGGTGACCTCCTTTAATTGTTCGTCGACACCCAAGAATCTCATCTCAAGAAGGGTCCCTTTTCTGTCCCACTTGAAGCGCACTACGGCCAAGCCATATTTGTCCTCTGCCAACTGTCCATCTCTACCGTCTGAATCGAGCTTCTGATAGGACAAGTACAACAATCAATCTTGGAGTGCTATATTGCTAACAACCCCCAGGTTGAGGTGTTCTGGTCAGTACAGTATGTGTTGGAGGCGGTCTACTTAATGGCTAGGTATATTGGGGAGATTTTCCAGAAAGTTTTCCACGAGGAAGAGAAAAATCTGGTCAGGTGGCTCAAAAGGAGGAAATTCGCTGTACTGATTATTCTCGCATTATTGATTGGTGTGATGTCATATCGTAAATGGCCAACGGATTTCGTGGGCCTGTTCCATCTCCTAGCAAGTAGAATCGACATTGTGCTCCTGTTTTTCCTAGTAACGTGGTTGGCCATCCTCACTTTCTTCCTTTTGTGGAAAGCCAGAGAGTCGAACACAAGAAGATTCAAGGAGGATTTTCGACATGGCTTGACGAAGTGGGAATACTATGGTGAATGGAAAACCGAGAAGGAAGACGATCAGTACATACTTATTGTAACTGACTCGGATGCTGGGGGACTTGCCAAACCCTGTCGCTTATGGGACGACTACATTTTTGAATTTGAGACTAAGATTGCTCAGTCAAATTCATCTTGGATAATAAGAGCATCGGACATTCTCAATTACGTCATGTTGCAGTGTAGCCAGAAAGAGATAAGGCCGCACTTTAGAATGAAGGGTCTGTGGTTTACACAAGATCCGGTGGCCCTACCTGTGACTCTCCCTATAAATGAGTGGTTTAAGGTACAGATAAAAGTGTCAGGAACAAGGGTCGTTGTGACAGTCGTTCTTGACTACAAAGAGACGGTATTGCTTGACCGCGACCTGCTAAAACCCGAAGTGATGCAGGTGCAGGCAACAACAGTGGGGACGACATCCGGCAGCTACTCTCTGAGTGTAGATTTAGCATTCAGTTTCCCACTGGGAAGCGTTGGTTTTAGGGAGTGCGGCAAAACCGAGTGTGCCCATTTTCGAGCTGTTCGGGTCAAGAAGCTCTGACCAGCATTGTCAACTACCCTGGCAGAGCGTTCAAAGGAAAGACTAATCTTGGCATAATCGTGCATTCAATAAGGTCATCCATAAAGGAAAGATCCGATGTTAGATGCCAACTACTTCAAGTCACTCGCATTAGAACTGGACGCTTTAAGAAATCGAGTCAGAAGCTTCATAAGAGGTAGCCATTGGCCTACAGATGGAGAGTGGAAAGAGAGCATACTGCGTTCTTTCTTGAGAAGGAATTTACCTGAGAGTGTTCAGGTCGGTAGGGGGTTCGTGATTACTGAAAATGATACTTCAAACCAAATTGACATTTTGATTTATGATTCGACAAAACCAGTACTGTTCCGGGATGGAGATTTGGTTTTTGTTACGCCGGACGCTGTATTGGGAATTATTGAAGTTAAAACTTCCCTAAATGGCACGACGTTCAAAGAGTCTATTAAGAAACTTTGCGATAACGCTGAGTTAATTCAGGTCAAGTATCCTGGTAACAGAGTGTATGGCTTGTTTTCTTTCAAAGACCAAACAAAAAGAATCGAAACAACGCTTGATGCTGTAAAAGCTTCTGTAAGAACCAGCGGAGCCAGAATAGTTCACTGTATTTGTCTAGGAAACTCGAAGTTTATCCGATATTGGAATTTAGATCCTGAAGGAAAGAGGCTACTTGATAAGTGGTATGCCTATGAATTAAAAAGAATGGCTCCTGGGTACTTCATCCACAATATAATTGAACGAATATGCCCTCAATCAGTGGCTCAGAACCAGGCACTCTGGTACCCACAGGAAGGTAAAGAACGTCACAAGATTGGTGAAATAAGTTTGCGGTAAATTAGGAGACATAGGCTTGTCTTGTATTTCTGGACTTCTTTTTGGGCTGCTTTCCTCTAGCCTGCGCCTTGCCAGGGTGAAAACTACGGGTCATTTACCGGCCCTTTCACACCGCAGGAAGCGCAAGCGAAAGCCCACACCGCACCGCCTCCAACCCAGGCGCCACACGTCAACAAAACCGGCTTTCACCTGGCTTGGAATCCCCAGCTCGGAAGCCTCCCACTCCCCGGCGTCGTCGCTTCCTACTTCGCCTCTTGGAACGCCTTGTCGGGCTTGAGCCACTTGTAATGGATTTCGATAAAATCCGCGACCGAGGGCACACCACTCGTATTTACCAAAAACAGCATGTAATAACCCGGTGGCGCGAGGCGGTGATTCGCAGGCGCGCGGACTCGCAAGCTGCAACGACCACGCCGCATGATGGGAAGGTTCAATAGTCGCTGCTCCGAGTCGGTGTGATGGGTATCCGCCATCGGACGGACCAGGACAGCTCGATCGACATGCGGCGCGTCAGGCGAATCGATAGTGAACGTACTGCCAATATGCGTTCGCGTCGGCGCATACCAAATCCTTGGCCGTGGGCCGCGGAACCAGTACGGCGGACGGTACGCCTCAAGGCTCATCACGCGACTGCCCGTGTCATTGCCCCCGGCCAACACACGTCCGTCCGGCAACAACACGCAGGTGGAATGATATTGACGACGGGCGTTGAGTGACGCCACCGTGGTCCAGGGATTGATTGCGGGGTCCATATAGTTGACGCTGGTGTCGAACAGCTCGCATGGTAACACCTGAGGGCCGCGGCGACGCGTACCACCGCCAGAGACGAGAACCTTCGAGTCCGGCAGGATCACGACATTTACGTTGCTGCGCCGATAACTCATCGGGCGAATGGTTTGCCAGGTCGGGTTCACGACCGTGGTATCCACGCCGGTTGTGGAAAGTCTTCAGATTGCGCCAAGATCCCCGGTCCGGGGGTCAGACATTCAGAGGTGTGGATCTGCAAGAAATGTCGGAAAGCTGAGAGGCAACAGCGCAGGAACTACAACCAAAGAAACGGATTATTTCAAGGTAATCCGAATCGACTCCTAACCCCTCCGTGGCCAAAGAAGCGTAGGATAATAGAAACGGTGTGGGAAAATCATAACCGCCATACTGCAAGACCAGGCGACTGACCGACGGGGTTCTTATCGTTTGAAAGTTGCAACCTTTGTCGCACTCTTACCCGTCACGATGCGTTCAACTTGAGTTCCCCATCTCTCGAGGGCTCGACCCATCTCGGGAAGTCTTTCCCACCGGTTGTACACGGCCGTCATGTGCCGCAACGGCCATGAGTGATTCAGGATTCTGGCAATAGTGACATCATCAACGCCGAGCTTACTTAAATTGGTGGCGCAGGTCCTTCGCAAGTCATGGGGCCGAAAATTGAATCCCGTTTGTTTTTGAATGCGCAGGCTCATCTTTTGGAGCCACCGAATGTGTCCGCCGCCAGGTGCAGCAAAGACAAACTCACCATCCCCGGTCAGGGGTCGTAGTTGCTCGATGACGGCCAGAGCATGAGATGACAGGGGAACCTTGTGTTCCCGCTCGTTTTTAGTTTCGGTGGGCGGGATGGTCCAGATGTTCTCACTATCAATACTACTCCACCGCATGGCCTTCACTTCCCCCGGCCTTTGGCCGGTCAGGAGTATTAGCCGGTAGATGGAGGCGGTAGGTTCCGCTCGGTTCTCCAGGTCCTCCCACAGCGCCCTAATTTCATCGTCGCTCAGCACGCGGTCCCGGCTCTTCTCCTTGGTCGGCTGCTCGACATTGGCACAAGGATTAGCAAATGTCTCCGGCACCAGCGCCTTCCTGGCCGCGAAGTTGAAGATCGTAGACACCAACGCCTTAACCCTGTTGGCCATTACCGGCGCCTTGCGTTTGAACTTAACTTCATCGAGAAGACGGATTACATCGGAGCGTGTGATGGACTGAAACTTCCTCCGGCCCCAGGCTGGCAGTAGGTAGGTGTTCAAAATGCGAGTGTCTTCTTTGATGCTGGCCGGTTTCTTGTGCGGTCTGGCGTGCATCTCAAGATACAACTGCGCCAGCTCCTCGAAAGTGCCGGCGTTTTTCTCTTGCTGGCGCTTCTCGGACGGGTCCTCTCCCTCGTTCGCTTCTCCCAACAGGGCCAGGGCCATCCTCCTCGCCGTGGCCAGGCTCAAGACCTGATACCGCCCAAGTGTAAACCTCCGCCTGCGCCCGCCGAAGCGATAGCGCAAAATGAAAGTCTTACTTCCCCTGTCGGTGACCCTCACACCAAAGGTTCCGGGGAAGATTTCATCCCAGAAATCCTCCTGCTCCTTCTCGGTTTTCAAGTTCCTCAAAAGGCGATCTGTTAGCCTCACGGTGGGCATCGTTTTACTCCGTTTTCTTGGACCCTAAAACAATAGGGTCCAAATAGGGTCCAAAAAACATGTGCTTGAGTGATACTTTCTGAAACAGAATGATACAATAAACTACCGACAAATACTAGTGGAATCAGTCAGTTGTGGAACCATCTGAAATCAAGTGGAATTATATGAAACAGGGGTGTTACCTGAATGGCATTCAGGGGGTCACGGGTTCGAGTCCCGTCAGCTCCACCAAGTTAACCTACTTGTTTACAACAAGTTACCCCAATGCTAAAAAACACCCAGGACTCTCGTTAGGAGCCCTGGGTGCAGATAGGGTGCAGATTCAGGGGAAAATTTTACCTTGCCACTGAATCTTTCCGCCGGCGCGAAAGTCTTCCACTAAGCGACGGCAGCTTGTTCATTGCCTCACGGTGGCCTTCCTGCGGAATTCACTTCGCGTAAATCTTCATGATGATTCCTGGGTTGGCGTGCCCAAGCTGCTGGCTGACGTACAGGATGTTAGTTCCGTTA
>JALLON010000184.1 GCA_027717925.1 Acidobacteria bacterium AH-259-G07
TGGATTTGGCTTCACCGAAAAGCCAAGGGTAGAGAATTGGCTGGATGTGATATCCAAGAGAAACTTCCCGCTCCAGCTTGGAGTTTGGCGATTTTCCGCTCTTGTAATCGTAAATATGACGATCTCCATCCTTCTCGTCGATGCGGTCGATGCGCCCTGAGATTTGAAGCTGGTCAAGAGCCGGGAAAGGAACCCGTTTCTTGAACTCGAGCTCAATGGGAAGATCCCCACTACATGTTCCTTTCAGCACTTCTTTAAAATAGCCCTTGACGGTCGCCGCAAGTTTCACCAGTGCCGCTTCACGGAACAGACGAGGGAGAATCCCTAATCGCCTTGGAAAGCAATCCGGCAATTCCCGGGCTGCTTGGTTCAGTTTTTGTGCGCTGTCACGAAGCATCTCTTCGGCGATTTCTCCCAATGTCACTCTCTGATTGAGGTAGGGCTCGATCAGGCGCTCTAAGAAGTGATGAACCAGCCCTCCCCAATCCAGTGGATTCATTTCCTCGGCAAATCCAAGTGGCATCAGCGGTTTCCATTTGACCAGGCGGTCAACATAGAAACGGTAAGGGCATTTAGCGAGCACCTCCAGATCTGTCACTTGAACTCGCTGCTCCTCCAGTTCGGGAGCAGGTAGGGCAGCTGAAGGGATATACCCGTTCCAGGTGAGTTCTTTCGCTCTCAATTTTGCTGCGCTGAAAAGGTAACTGTAAGGAATTTCTCCTGAAAACATTTGGGTGGTGTACGGCTGGATAAAGCTCAAAAAATCAGGAGGAAGAAACGAACCTGTATTCTGGTCGAGCTTTAACAGATATTCTCCCTGCTGCACAGGTCCACGCGGAATTCTGTCCCAAGTTTCTTGTGTCCCGTTAACCCGATCCCAACGCTGAATGTAGCGCTGCACCCAAGGAGTAGGAGCCACGCTTCGTCCCACATCGTCACTCTCTGGGATCACCCAATGAACGTATTCGGCTGAGGTATTGAGCAGGAAGAAGAGCATTGACATTTCGTCTGTCACATGAGACTTGATCGGTAACCGATGTCCCACGTCGCGTGCTTTCCTGACCAGACGCCTGCGTGAGGCATCTGAGAGAAGAGGATCTTCCCGGATACGTGATGGCAAGGTTCCTGAGGCTAGACCGAGAAGAACCACGGCTCTTGAGGTTAGACCGCGAGCGCGCATCAGCGGCACAAAGAGAACTCCACAGCGATCCGGTGGATCGCTCTGGATCTGATCGCCGAGAAGCTGGAGGAGGATTTCACGAAGCAGTGACTCTTTGATGGCAAGGTCTGGACGAAGAGATTGAGTGAACTCGAGCGCTTCCACGAAGCGGTCCAGGCGCTCCGGCTCTGGAAGCCATCTTTCTCGGATCCTGTTCAGGAAGTTCGCAGCCTCCTTTGGTGTGAAGCTCCGCTCTCTTCCACCGGAGTCCTTTGTCCCCCCAAAATCCAGAATATCCTCCACCAATGCTTTTTCTTCACTCGTGAAGTGGGGAAGATTCTTCTCTTCGACCTTCGGGTTTTTCGGGTCAAGGTCAAGAACAGAGTGCCAACTTGTACCGCCCCAAAGGCCCATTTCGCGAACTTTGAATTCAAATTGATTCAGATCCACATTTCGCGCAGCGGGGACCTCAGGACAATCACGCAAATAGGCCAGAACCCACTCGGCAGGCGCCCGATCCTCCCAGATCCGGGCCAGCATCCGCAACGGACCATTTTCTGGAGTCAGTCTCACAGGGACATCAAGGATGAGAAAAGGGATGGCAAAGGCAGAAAAGATTTCCCGGATGGAATCCAAATACGGTTTGGCGTCGGGTGCCACGACCATGATCTCCTCAGGCCGAATCGGATTCTCGCTGTGATCCATCCATTGACGCACTCGAACCGCTGCAGAGATAAGCTCTGCCCGGATTCCAGAGGCGCGCTGGAAGGTCAAGAAAGAAGGCTGATCGGGAATTTCTCCCTCGGGGAAGGTAGAAAGAAAAAAGCAGGTGGGCAAATTCAGGTCCGTTTCGGTCTGGACAGCGGCGAGAGCTGTGCCTAATCGAACTTTAAGGTCCTCCAGAACAGGCTGTCCGAAATAAAAGGCAGGATGGGGTGCGTTTCCAACTTTAGCGAAAGGATAAAACAGTGTGAGGTTAATCCTCCTTCCCAAGGCGGCAACGACTTGGGCGTTGACATCGGTAAAGTCATAAAAACCATACACGGACATTTCTGGAGTCTGTCCTGTCTCGCAGGCGAGAGAGGTCATGAGAGCTTGCTCATCGACCTGCATGATCCATTCGGGGATCCTCTGATGCTGAAGCGGCTCCCAGCGCAACTTCCGCTCCTCCAACACCCGAATCCAGCGCACATAAAGTTGAAGAGTCTCACGTTCCAAAGGAGCCAAATCAGGCTCATCCGCCAGCTCCTCCAGAATCTCTGTCTCCTCCGGGCCAAAACCTCCATCTGCAAGATCCAGGAAAGTCGGGCGCAGCAGACGATAACCGCTGGGCATACGCTGCAATCGTGCCAGAGGGGAGCTTAAAGGGAACTGCTCCACAAGTTGGAAGAGCAGAAGATCCAGAGCTGGCCCCCAGCGCTCACCGGGAATCGACCGGCTCATCCCAGTGAGACGGCGGATGAGGCTCAGCAGCGGAACGATCCGCACCCCGGCGAAGACCGTCTCGCCTGCCCTTTGCCCCAGCTGTAGGCGCAGGTGATTGGCAGCTGTGGAAGTAGGAACCACCACCCACTTTGGCGTCAGCGGATCTTGCCGGCAGGATTGGCGCAGACTACCTAATAATCGACCCAGCAGGGCCGCAAATGACGGCACCAAGACCAAATTACAGGCCATGTGCTCTCACTTTCACTCCAAAACTGTTTCTATCCAGTAGATTTCCAAGCCCGAACTAAACTGGAAATTTACCAGTCTACTCTGACTCGATCCAGGCGCTCTCCCGAGCGGGGGTCTGACCCCCGCTTGCCTTTATTCGAGCTCCTTGTAGACTTCGTCGACCAGAGCGATTGCTTCCCAGGCGGCGGGAAAACCAGCATAGGGAGCGATGTGGAGAAGTGTCTCCAGGAGTTCCTCTCGAGTGGCTCCGTTTCTGTGCGCCATTCGGATATTCAGCTCCAACGCACGATTTCGTCCGAGTGCAGCTAGAGCCGAAATTGTGCACAAACTTTTGATTTTGCGATCCAGCTGGGGGCGGGCCCAGACTTCACCGGCCAAAAAACCGACCACGTACTTTTCGAAGTCCGGACAGATTTCTTCCCAGCTTTGGCGGACCTCTCGTGCCCCTTTTGCTCCCAGCATTTCATCCAAGATTTTCAATCCGCGATCTCTATTCATAGTGCTCCTTCGAAAAAATTGAGACTGACTCAAAGTTTGTAGCCACCACAGACGCGTATCGCCTGCCCGGTGATGTTTCTGGCAGCACTGGAAGCCAAAAACAGTACCAGAGCAACAACGTCATTAGAACTCACCATCTGCTCAAGGGCGGCACGCTTTTTAAACTCTTCTTCGACCGCTCTTTTGGTTCGCCCTTCCGCTTCAGCCCGGTGAGTGATGACGCGGTCCATCCGCTCCCCTTTCACCGGACCCGGGCAGACGGCATTCACACGCACTTTGTAAGGTCCAAGTTCCACCGCCCGGGTCTCGGTCAGGGCAATCAACCCGCCTTTGGAAACGGCGTAGGGGCTGCGCAGAGGATAGGCCTGTACCCCTGCCACCGACGAGATGTGAATGATGCAGCCAGAACGGCGAGACATCATGTGAGGAGCGATGGCACGATCGCACAAAAAAGCGCCCGTCAGGTTCACCTTGATGGTACCCTCCCACTCAGACGGAAAAACTTCCACCAGTGGTGCGGTAGGACCTTCAATACCCGCATTGTTGACCAGAACGTCGATCTGTCCCCATCTTTCCAACACCTGTTCAACGGCCTTCTCCACCTGGGCAGGGTCTGTCAGGTCAAGAAATATATCCAGGGCCTGTTCCCCTTGTTGGCAAATTTCCGCGGCAGTTTCAGTGGTCCCTTCGATTCCGGTGACGGCAATACGGTACCCTTCCGAGCTAAAGGCCAGGGCCATCTCTTTTCCCAGGCCCTTACCGGCGCCGGTGATGAAAACAACCGGTGGCATAAATCGATTATAAGAGAAAGGGGGTAGAAAGGGGATCAGACCTTGAGTTTTTCGTTTTTGAGTCCAAAAACGAAACACTCAAGGTCTGACCCCCTTTCTGAGCAGTGCCACGAGTTCACGAGGTGATGGGAGAAGGATGACAGCCAACGCAACAACAAAAGGAAACACCCTTTCCATCGCTCCTCCTTGAGTTTCTGCAAAGGAGTAGGCGAGCACGCTAAGAGAAAAGCCTAAAACCATCGCCGCCAGGCTGCGCCCCGGTGAAACCACTCCTCGCAGGGCGGTGACTACGAGCAGTGGACCAAAGGCGGCTCCCATGGCCGTCCAGGCGAAGAGGACGGTGGCAAAGATCTCCCGACTGCCAAGAAGTGCAGCCAAAACCGCACCGAGACTGAGCACTAAGACAACTACTCGAGACCGCAGCAGAAGGCTTCCAGCTGTGGGACCTCCCAGTCTCAGATCATGGGTAACCGAAGAGGCAGCTACCAGCAGTTGGCTGTCGGCAGTTGACATGATAGCAGAGAGAACCGCAGCCAACATGACTCCCGAAAGAACGGCGGGGAAAAGCTGGTTGGCGGCCACGATAAACACGACTTCCGGGTCCAAAAGCTGGGGATAAAGGATGCGTCCACACAGACCCAACAGAAGCATTCCGGAGTAGACGACGACGGCCCAGCCAATGGCAATCAGCTGAGCACGCCGTAAAGATGCTGATCCTTCGCGCAGTGCCATGAATCGATTCACCACGTGAGGCTGGCCTGGATAGCCAAGGCCGATCCCGAGAAGCCCCAGGATGAACCCAAGCCCGGCCATCGGCGCCAAATTGCGGGTCAAACTCAAGTAGCCTCCGCTTTCCAACTGACTGAGTCCCGTCAGGAAGCCGCTCGGTCCACCTATTGCTGCCAAAGCAGCCAAGGGAAGGATCAAAGAGGTCCCTGCCATCACCAGCCCCTGGAGCGTGTCGGTCAAGCTGACCGCCCAGAACCCTCCCAGGAGTGTGTAGAGAACCACCACACCACTGCCCACCAGGATGCTGGCGGTTAAGGAAAGCCCAAAAGTCTCACTGAAGGCCTTCCCCGCCCCTTGAAATTGTGAGGCCACATAAGTACCCAGGGAAACCAAGACAATGAACGAGGCCACCCTGGAAAGGGTCCAACTCAGAGGGCGCTCTGGCGGTCCCGCCAGAACTTCGGTGACTGTTAATGCTCCACTGCGGTGACTGAGCCGCTGTAAGGCGGGAGCCAGTACGTACCAATTCAAAACAAAGCCGCCAACGCAAGCTGGAAAGAGCCAGAGCGCGGAAAACCCCCAGGCATAGGCGGCTCCACTCACTCCAAGCAGTGTCCAGGCGGAAGAGGAACTGGCCGAGGCGCTAAGAGCGGCTACTGTGGGTCCCAGAGCGCGACCGCCCAAAAAGAAATCCAATCCGTCACGGGTTTTCCTCTTAGCCAGGACGCCAATCACAATTAGCGTCACCTTGTAAGCGATCAGGGTAATGAGAACGGCGGCTTCTCGGGTCACGGATCACACGGATTTA
>JALLON010000185.1 GCA_027717925.1 Acidobacteria bacterium AH-259-G07
CCGAGCTGGGCCTTGGCCGAGAGCGGTACTTAGGGTTGGGGCAAGACTCGAATACGGGGGCCTTCAGTATGACTATCCTCGCTCTCCGACTGGCCGCCAGAACAAATGCAGTGAGTAAAAAACATGGCGAAGTGTCGCGAGGAATGTGGCATTCTCTCTGGCCTGACAAGAAAGTTGACGAGGTCCCAATTATTTCCATTACCAACGGTGTACATGTACCAACCTGGACTGCACCCGAATTAGCTCGCCTTTACGACCAGTTTGTTGGTGCCGAGTGGCTGCAGCAGCATGATGATCCCTCCATTTGGGAGCGGGTTTTTGAGATTCCCGATGAGAAGTTGTGGGAAACTCATCTTCTGCTGAAAAGGAAGCTGCTCAATTTCATTCGGAAGCGCGCGCGCAGGCGATGGCTGGAGCAAAGTGTGTCTTCCGGTCAGATGGTAGGATTTGGCGTGCTGCTCAACCCAGAAGCGCTGACGATTGGGTTCGCTCGTCGTTTCGCCACTTATAAGCGGGCCACCCTTATACTCAGCGATCGGGAACGCCTGAAACGCATCCTTCGCGATCCCTGGAAACCAGTTCAGATCATTTTTGCCGGCAAGGCTCATCCCGACGACGAACCAGGGAAAGCGCAGCTGCAGCAGATTTTCGAAGCTTGTTCTTCACCCGAGTTCGGGGGACGCCTGGCTTTCCTTGAAGAATACGACAAACATGTCGCGCATCACTTGGTCCAGGGGGTGGACGTTTGGCTTAACACCCCACGCCCACCCCAGGAGGCCAGTGGGACCAGCGGGCAAAAAGCAGCCCTCAATGGAATACCCAATTGCAGTGCACTCGATGGATGGTGGTGGGAAGGCTACAACGGTATGAATGGATGGGCCATTGAGGAGGATCCAGGTGGAGACGATGCCGCCACTGCTAATGGCGTCTATGAGATCCTCGAAGAGCAGATTATTCCAACCTTCTATGCACGCGATGCTCAGGGCATTCCTGGAGAATGGGTCCGGATTATGAAGGAAGCGATCCGCTCAACGGCCGCAGTCTTTTCAGCCCGTCGGATGCTCAAGGAGTATGCCGAAAAGCTATACTCGTTTGTTCCAGCGAGGGAGCGTGGGGATGCCGAAGAAAACTGAGACGGTAGTATATGACGCCGGCCTGCTCACGGATCACGATATCCGCCTGTTCAAAGAGGGAAATCAGTTTCGCTTGTACGAGAAGTTGGGTTCCCACCTGATGACGGCCGGTGAACTCGAAGGCACTTACTTTGCCGTGTGGGCCCCTAATGCAGCCAGCGTGTCGGTCATCGGCGACTTTAATAGGTGGAACCCAGAATCACACCTTCTAAACGAAACAAAAGGGGGTTCAGGTATTTGGGAAGGTTTTGTTCCGGGCGTTGGAAAGGGTGCTCCTTACAAGTATCACATTGTCGCAAAGTCCACCGGCTATACAGTTAATAAGGGAGATCCTTTCGCTTTCTTCTGGGAGCCCCCGCCCAGGAATGCTTCCGTGGTATGGGATTTGATCTACCCGTGGGGTGACGCAGAGTGGATGAAAAACCAGCCCAAGAAGAATGCACTCGATGCACCGATAGCCATTTACGAAGTCCATCTTGGCTCCTGGCGAAGAGTGCGCCAGGAAAATGGCCGTTTTCTTAGCTACCGAGAGATGGCTCGTCCTCTGGCAGAGTATGTGAAAGAGATGGGATTTACCCACGTGGAGTTTCTGCCCGTCATGGAACATCCTTTCTACGGCTCCTGGGGATATCAAACCATTGGCTACTTTGCCCCCACCAACCGATAC
This sequence comes from Acidobacteria bacterium AH-259-G07, assembly GCA_027717925.1. Taxonomy (GTDB): domain Bacteria; phylum Acidobacteriota; class UBA6911; order RPQK01; family JADFOI01; genus JALLOL01. The sequence continues at coordinate 1,801 of JALLON010000185.1, forward strand.
GGTACCCCTCAGGATTTCATGTACCTGGTAGATTACCTCCATCAACAGGGTATCGGCGTGATCCTGGATTGGGTTCCTTCTCACTTTCCTTCGGATGAGGATGGGTTATCCAATTTTGACGGAACCCATCTGTACGAATATGCCGACCCTCGCAAAGGTTTCCACCCGGAGTGGACCAGTTGCATCTTCAACTATGGTCAAGAGGAGGTTCGAGCCTTTCTCATTAGCAACGCCCTGTTTTGGCTGGACAAGTATCACGTGGAGGGTTTCAGGGTTGACGCCGTTGCCTCCATGCTGTACCTGGATTATGCGCGAAAGGAGGGAGAATGGACTCCCAACGAATATGGTGGAAGGGAGAACCTTGAGGCAGTGTGTTTCTTGCGCCGGCTCAACGAAGCCGTTTACGCCAGTCATCCGCATACCCAGACCGTGGCGGAAGAATCCACAGCTTGGCCCAAGGTTTCAAGACCTGCTAACCTCGGCGGTCTTGGGTTTGGTCTGAAGTGGAATATGGGCTGGATGCACGATACCCTGGACTACTTTTCTCGTGATTCAAAGGACCCAAAACGTCACCACAAGCAGCTAACGTTCAGCATCTGGTATGCCTTTTCAGAAAACTTCGTGCTTCCGCTATCTCACGATGAAGTCGTTTACGGAAAGGGTTCCCTAATTAATAAGATGCGCGGCGATGAGAGGCAAAAATTTGATAATCTGCGTCTGTTTTTTGGTTACATGTACGCACACCCGGGCAAAAAGCTCCTGTTCATGGGTAATGAGTTTGGACAGAGGCGCGAGTGGAACCATGATACCGACTTAGAATGGCCCCTTCTTGAACATACGAGTCATCAGGGAGTACAAACCTGGGTCAAAGATCTGAACCACCTGTATAGAAATGAGCCTGCTCTGCATGAGCTTGATTTCAGCGCAGACGGTTTCGAATGGATCGACTTTCACGATTCGGAGAGGAACGTCATAAGCTTTATCAGAAAAGCCAGATGTACTGACGATATTATTCTTGTTGTCTACAATTTTTCTCCAGTCCCGAGGTACGATTACGAAATAGGGGTTCCACGACAGGGTATTTGGAGACAGATGTTAAACAGCGATGAGAAGCGGTACGGAGGCAGCGGGCGAGTAAACCTTCGAGTAGTTGAAACTACTCCCGTGTCCTGGCCTGGAAGACCCCACTCCCTTTCTCTAATTTTACCTCCTCTCAGTGCACTGTTTCTGAAGAGTGAAGGAACAGCGAAGCTGGAGGTTCCCCCTGAGGAGGACCAGAGCCGGGAAGCATAATCCCGAAAGGGAAAGGCCGCACGCTGGATGACGAGATACATTTGCATTCACGGTCACTTTTATCAGCCTCCAAGAGAGAACCCCTGGTTTGAGGAAGTGGAGATCCAGGATGCGGCCTTTCCATATCGCGACTGGAATGAAAGGATCACTGTTGAATGCTATGCCCCGAACATGGCCGCCCGGATCCTTGATTCGGAGGATGAGATTATTGACATCGTCAACAATTACTCAAAGATCAGTTTTAACTTTGGACCGACTCTCCTGTCCTGGCTCGAAAAGCATCGGCCAGATGTGTATCAGGCTGTTGTAGAGGCGGATCGATTAAGTGTGGGCGATTTCTCCGGACATGGCTCAGCAATCGCCCAGGTTTACAACCACATGATCATGCCTCTTGCCAACAGAAAGGATAAGTACACCCAGGTGATCTGGGGAATTAAAGACTTCCAGAAGAGATTCGGCAGAGACCCGGAAGGCGTCTGGCTCCCGGAGACTGCCGTCGATATTGAATCCCTCGAAGTCCTGGCCAAACTTGGAATTAAGTTCACTATCCTGGCACCGAGGCAGGCCGCCAGAGTGAGGAAAGCTGGCAGGGCCGGCAGGTGGCAGGAGGTAAAGGGTGGGAGGATCGACCCGACCCGAACCTATCTTTGTCTCCTTCCATCTGGAAGGACCATAAGCCTTTTCTTTTACAACGGTTCGATTGCTTCTGAGGTGGCTTTTGGCGGACTCTTGGAAAACGGAGAGGTCTTCGGAAGGAGATTGGTGAGTGCTTTTGCACAAAATCAAGACGATCCTCAACTCGTTCACATCGCGACGGATGGTGAAACATACGGACACCATCGTCAGCATGGGGAGATGGCTTTAGCCTACTGCCTCCGTTTTATTGAATCCAACGGGCTGGGAGATATCACCAATTATGGAGAGTATCTCGAAAAGCATCCCCCCACCTACGTGGCTGAAATCCTTGAGGAGTCATCATGGAGCTGCATTCATGGAGTCGAAAGATGGAGAAGCAACTGCGGCTGTAACTCAGGCAAGAATGTGGGGTGGACCCAGGCGTGGAGAGGGCCCTTGCGAGAGGCTATGGATCGTCTAAGGGATAAACTCATACCCTTGTATGAGGAGGAAGCAGGAAAACATCTCATGGATCCAGGGGAGGCAAGGAATGATTATGTCGAGGTGACACTTGACCGGTCGCGGAAAAGCGTGGAGGCCTTTTTGGGCAGACATCGCGTCAGAAAACTTTCTAACCAACAAATAGTAAAAGTCTTAAGGCTTCTGGAGATGCAGAGAAGTGTGATGTTGACGTACACCAGCTGCGGTTGGTTTTTTGATGAAATCTCAAGGATTGAGACAGTTCAGGTGATGCGCCATGCGTCAAGGGCAATGCAGCTCGCCGAGGAGTGGCTGGGTGAATCGCTTGAATCTGAATATTTAAGTGTCTTGAAAAAAGCTCCCAGCAATGTCTATGAAGATGGTGCAAAAGTGTATGAACTCTTTGTAAAGCCAGAGAAAGTCGATCCCTTAAGTGTTGGGACCCTCAATAGCCTCGTGTCTGAGTGTGCGAATGCCAACCGATAAACTAAAAGTTTGTATGGTCGCGGCCGAAGCCTACCCCTATTCCAAAGTGGGAGGACTAGGAGATGTGGTGTCGGCTCTTTCAAGCGCTCTGCTGGAGGAGGGAATTGAGGTCCGCGTCTTTACGCCTTTCTATGCACACGTTGGTCGTTTCCCGCTGGAAAAGCGTGGGGAGCTCAACCAGATTTGGATGGGTGCTCGGCGCTGTGAGGGAGCATTTTACGTCGACAGCTCGGAATCGACCTCCGTCAACTATTTCATTGGGAATGAAGAGTTCTTCAATCGGGCAGGGATTTACCATTGTCCAGGGAGTGGGGAAGAGTATGTCGACAACTTTGAGCGATTTAACTTTCTCAGCCTGGCCTCTCTTCAAACCCTCAACCAAATGGAATGGAAGCCTGACGTATTCCATTGTCACGACTGGCATGCGGCCTTGCTCCCCGCTTATCTGAAATTGGGACAGGTAAGTGGTTTTCTGCAGAATACGTCTACTCTTTTTACAATTCATAATCTGGCCTACCAGGGAATCTTCGCGCGGGAAAAGTTCTTTTTGACTGGCTTACCGGAGGATTCGTTTTACCCCGCCAGTGCCTTTGAGCATTCCGGCAAGTTCAATATGATGAAGGCCGGGATTTGTTATGCCAGCTTGATTAATACCGTGAGTCCTCAGTACTCCCGGGAGATTCAAACTCAAGAGTTCGGGTGTGGATTGGACGAAGTCTTAAGGGAACGAAGGAATGACCTTTACGGGGTCCTGAATGGAATTGATACCCGAGTATGGGACCCTCAGTCAGACCCTTTGATTTTTGCGGATTTTTCGGCCGATGACATCTCGGGTAAGGGAATCAACAAGACGAGACTGCAGCAGCTGTC
>JALLON010000186.1 GCA_027717925.1 Acidobacteria bacterium AH-259-G07
CAGCACGATCGACAATTTGGAGGCAGCGGTGGTAGGCAAGACCATCTCTCACTACAAGATTTTGGAAAAGATAGGCCAAGGGGGCATGGGCGAGGTCTATCGTGCCGAGGACACCAGTCTGAAGCGCGAAGTCGCCATCAAGGTGCTGCCTGAGCAATTCACAAAAGACCCCCGGCGACTGGCTCGTTTTGAACGGGAAGCGCAGCTTCTGGCCTCGTTGAATCATCCCAACATTGCGGCCATTCACAGCTTCGAGCACGCAGATGGGATTCACTTTCTGGTGCTGGAGCTGGTGGAAGGTGAAACACTGGCCGAGCGCGTAGCGAAAGGTCCACTGCCTGTCGAAGAAGCCCTGGAAGTCTGTCGCCAGATCGCCGAAGGCGTGGAAGCGGCGCATGAGAAGGGTGTCATTCACCGAGACCTGAAACCCGCCAACGTGAAGATTACGCCGGAGGGCATAGTTAAAGTGCTGGATTTCGGTTTGGCCAAAGCGTTAGAGGGTGAGATTCCTGTTACGGACATTTCCCACTCGCCTACCCTGAGCGATGCGATGACTCGTGCGGGCGTGATTCTCGGAACAGCCGGCTACATGAGCCCTGAACAGGCTAAGGGAAAATCAGTAGATAAAAGAGCAGATGTTTGGGCTTTTGGGTGCGTTCTATATGAGCTATTGACAGGGAAGAGAACGTTTCACGGAGAGACGATCACCGAAACCGTGGCTAAAGTCTTGGAAAGTCAACCGGACTGGGAAGCACTCCCGGGGAACACACCTGGGAACATGCGCACTCTTTTGCGTCGGTGCCTCCAGAGGACCCTAATGAGCGTCTCCGGGATATTGGTGACATCCGAATTGAGGTGAAGGAAGCACTGAGTGAGCCTACGACGGCATCACCGATTGGGGCGATCAGTGCAGCACAGCCTGCCCGATGGAAGCTGGCGATTGCGTGGAGTACTGCCGTAGTGATAGCTCTTATAGCGGGAGTCGCTATCTGGAGTTTGACACGTCCGGAGCCGGGTTTTCTCACGAAGTTTGTGATTATCCCGCCACCGACTTCCCCTCTGGCGAACTCCTCAGGCAATGAAGTGGCGATCTCACCCGATGGAAGGCGCATCCTCTATCTGGCTGAGCGTGACGGCACGAGGCAACTCTACGTGCGTTCCATCGATGATCTCACGGTGACGCCGATCGCGGGCACCGAGGGTGCAAGCACGAGTCCGTTCTTCTCGCCCGATGGCGGCTCAGTGGCGTTTTTTGTCGATGGGAAACTGAAGAAGGTGTCGCTCATGGGAGGACCACCTGTGATCCTTTGCGAGGCCGGGTCTAGGTGGGTTGGAGGGGCTTGGGATTCTCAGGACACAATAGTATTCGCGGCTGCCTCCGAGGGCGGCTTTGGTCTCTACCGCGTCTCGGCTGCCGGAGGCGAGCCGGAGAGCCTGGCTATCCCAGATCCCGCCAAGGGAGAACGTTGGTATCATAATCCCCAGATCCTACCCGGGGGGCACGCCGTGCTCTTCACCATCTGGGACGGGGGTATAAACTACCAGATTGCGGTCCTATCGCTGGAGACGGGGGAGCACAAGATCGTGCTGGAAGGAGGCAGGCACGCTCGTTATGCGCCCACGGGGCACTTGGTTCATAGTACGGAGACAGGAACCTTGATGGCCGTGCCGTTTGATCTGTCGAGGCTGGAGGTAAGCGGCGACTCCGTCCCAATCCTTGAGGGTGTCAGATACAGCTATTTCCGTGGGCTAGACCTGCGCCTTTTCTGGCGACGGAACGCTGGTTTACATCTCAGGCATTGCTGGTGGGCGAAACTCATTAGTCTGGGTGGATCGCCAAGGTAAAGAAACGCCCCTGACGGAAGAGATCCGCACCTACGTGCATCCGCGTCTCTCCCCCGATGGCAAACAAGTGGTCGTAGACATTCGTGGTCCAACGCGTCTGGACATTTGGATCTACGACATAGAACGGGGCATACATACGCGATTGACGACTGAGGGAGCCAGTCATCCCGTGTGGACTCCGGATGGTCAGAGGGTGGCGTTTCGTTCGGCCCCGAGCATCTACTGGAAGCCAGCAGACGGAAGTGGTGAGGAAGAAGAACTTCACTCAGGCGGAGAGGTTTCGGGTGTGTGGCCCGTTTCGTGGTCACCCGACGGGCGGATCTTGGCCATCGAACTGCTGAATCCCGGCACAGGGTATGACATGGGGATGGTGGAAACGGCCGACGGTGAACACACCTTCACTTCCTTCCTGGCCACCTCATTCGAGGAACGCTCCCCCATGTTTTCCCCTGATGGGCGCTGGGTGGCTTACATCTCAGATGAGTCAGGACAGGACGAGATCTATGTGCAGCCTTACCCTGGTCCCGGCCGCAAGTGGCTGATCTCAAAGGAGGGAGGAAGAGAGCCCGTGTGGTCCAAGAACGGGCGGGAATTGTTTTATCGAAACAGAGATCAAGTGATGGTCGTACCAGTGCAGATCGAATCCGAGTTCAGTGCCGGCACACCAGAATTGCTCTTTGAAGGGCAATATTTTTCTGATCCCACAGCTGGTCACCCACGATACGGAGTCACAGATGACGGCCGGCAGTTTTTGATGCAGAAGGCAGAGGAAGGTCAAGCAGGCGAAATCAACGTCGTCCTCAACTGGTTTGAAGAGCTCAAGCGGCTGGTGCCCACCAACTGACCAGTGAAGGGAACGCATAAGGAAGGCGAACGTTACCTACTGTATGTTGGGTAGAATGACCCCCTCTATTCTTCGGTTTCGCATATTAAACTCACCGGTTGAGAGTCCCCTTCAATACCAAAAGTTTAGGATCTACTAAGAATACTCCGCTCTGAGAAATTGCCGAGGGTAGCCGAGGCAATCCTTTTCCCTGCAAGTCTCGGGAGAACTTTCAGTGTATTTCCTCACCGACGGCACAAATGCATCCTTAAGTTGAACAGCGCCAGTCAGTTCGTTGCCCCTAAAGAAAGCCTAAGAGATCCCTAATTCTTTCATCAAAATAACTTGTTTCAACCCTTTTCCGCCCATCAGGACACCCTAAGCGGCGGTGGGCTATTCCTGAACGCGAATGGGAGGTTCGCAAAGGAGGAATAGCCATGAAAAGCCTGCTGCATGGGTTACTGATCGGGCCACTGGGATCGCTTCTGTGCGGTTCTTGCCTGGCCACGGGCGTTGCTCAGACGACCGTCCCGTTTCGACTCTATGATCATCACATTGTTGTGAAGGGAGCCATTGGCGAATTGAAGAACTTGAACTGTGCCATCGATACCGGATCATCGTTTACTATCCTTGATCGGCAGATTGCCAAAAAGCTCAAACTCAAAGGACGCTCCCGGGAAGTTGGGATGATTCAAAGAGGCCAGAAGCTGCGCCTCACGCTCAAAACGGGCCAATCGCTGCGGATCTTGGGTAAATTGCTCAGGCAGCACCTTGATGGCGACTTGGCGCTTTAGAGTGGCGTCCTCGGCCCGGTAGACCTGTCCCATTCCGCCTTCGCCGAGCTTCTCTAAGATGCGGTAATGGCTGATGGTCTTGCCAATCACGCTTGTCTCCTCCCCAACTGTGCTTTTTGTAGATGGTAGACCTTCAGGGGGTTAAAGGCAAAGGAAATCGCCAAGCCAGCGGGTAGACCCCTGCGTTTCTGTCGAGCTGCTAGACTGCTCCACTCCCATGCGTCGCCCCAAAGTGTAAGATTGAACTGGTAAAGACGCCAAGGAGAGAAATCAAAGATGAGACCAACATTCAAAAAATTGATCCCCTTGTATTTTTTGATAGCGATTCCGGTCGCGTGTAAGGAAGCCCCATTGAACGATTTGAAAAAGGGAGCCCAAGAGGCGATGGACGATGCAAGGATGAAAGCAAAGCAATGGCGGGAGTTGTCTGAAGAAGAACTCCAAAAGATCTGGGCTATCGAATACAAGACGATCAAGGTGACGCACTCAGATCTAACAGAGCTGGACGAGAAGCTTAATGAATTGGGAAAGGAGCGTTGGGATTGCTATCACGTCAGTGAAGATGGAGAAGGAAAAGTTTTCTACCTCAAGAGACGAAAGTCCAATGCTGTTCGCTATCTCACTGATCTGCTCAGGCTAGGATCTTTGGCATTCTAAGGTAGTAGTTGAGAAGGCATTAAGTTCCCTTCAGCAGCCGCCCGTTATCAACTTGGCGGATACCCAAGTCCCTCAGACATTGCCGGATTTCTTCATCAATCAGGCTGCTCTCTGGTCCGTCCAGGTCTTCTTCGGTGTACCGGGTTGACCATCGGCTGCGCATAATCCTGATTGGTGTCCCGACGACCATGCATGGAAAGCTCTATTGTTGTGTCAGCTCTTGCAAAAAATCATGGACCGCCTCTTCGTACCTACGAGGATTGATGTTCCAAGGACCGGATGTGAGTGGCACAGGGGACACGATGATAGATCACGATGTCTGGGCGAGAGTTGGCGAGTGCATCACTTGTCTCCACCGGAACCACCGAATCAGCGTCACCATGGAATAAAAGAAGGGGAACAGCCAGCTTGTCCACCTGGCTGCTGATTATCAAGGAGGAGAGTCCTAACTGAGCGACGGTAGGAAGTATAGGAATCGCGGGTCAAGACTGTCGCGGAGGGGCATCGCGCTTACCATGTACGAAGATGACCCACGTGGTACGAGATCCTTCTATGAACCAAGCCGGGAAGCTACCCAATGTCGAGGAGAAGGACACTTTCTGAGTCGGAAGACCGAAGGCCTCCTCAGGGTTATCAGGGAAAGCGAAGAGATACAGGCGGACCAGTCCGCCGACTTCTGGCTCTCCCTTGAGCGGGAAGAACTTACGGACTACTTTGCTGTCATCGATCTGGAGAATGTCCCCCACCCGAGCATAGCCGTCCTCCCACCGTAGACCCCAGATGCCATCTTTGTTCCAAGAACGATCTTCTCCACCTTCGGATGTGACTTGTAATGTAATTGAATCCCCATCGAGTGCCACAACCTTCAGGATAGATCTTAGGTTTTCACGCCGGGGTTCCAGTGCTCCCTTCAGCAGCAAGTTCGAGAAGTACCACCCACCACCGAGCAGGAATGCAACCGCGACTAGGAGGATTAGGAGAACCGCGGCTTTCCATCCTGCCCACCGTATCATTCAAACACCTCATCACCGTAGCGCATAGGCCTCTCCCTTTTGCCAGCCTTGACTTTAATCGCCTAAAAGAAGAGGTGTAATCGGTGAAGGGGTGCCACCTAGTCTTTTCACATAGTCGGGTTCATTGAACTCATAATTCCTCCAGACGCAATTGGCTAGGTAGTCTACAAAAACTAAGTTAAGATTGTGTGCACTGGAACAAGGCCTATGGATCAATATTGTTTCTGCGCTGTGGGTGAACCACAATCCTGTCTGCAGATAGTCAGCTAGCGAATCACCGCTTCTGACTTTGATACTTCGCTCATCTGGGACAAAGGTGACTTGAGGATGGCCTTTTACTCTGGCTCAATAGGAGACAAGCAGGAGGCAGGGCTCACCCCCTGTATTGGTAAGGATGAAATCGT
>JALLON010000187.1 GCA_027717925.1 Acidobacteria bacterium AH-259-G07
AGTTCAACAAGAAAATGTTTCGCATAGCCAGGTTTGAGCCGCCGGAAATCGGTGATCTAGGTTGTTTGACGGATCTTCCCCGTAATCTTGAGCGGATTTGTGCCGTTAACCAGCTGTAAAAAAGTTAGTTATAAATGTGAGGAGGACACCAAGTAGAGGTCGCCGGGAACCGTTTCACAAAGTCCTCCCAGCCACCTTCGCTCGACTAAAAGGCATTTTGCTCTTCTCAGTTCTGGTCGGCCTCAGTTTTTCAGTTTGGCAAAGTTTCCTTGCCCCAGCCGTGCGTGAGCTTGGCACTGGAGCGATATCTGGTTTTGGCTTGGGTTATGGGCTGGGCGCGGTCTTTACTCGGTTGGGAATCAGTCACAGATTAGACACCGGATCGCTACGTTTGGCAGGAATTTCTGCTTTGCTCCTTTGTGGGCTGGGCCTGGCCTTAGTCCCTCAGGTCAGCCAGTTGCACCATCTAGTCGTTGTGGGTTTGGTGTGCGGCATGAGCCATGGGATCTATTATCCCTGCCTGAGTTCGATTGCCTCCGATCGATTTCACCCCTTGCATACCGGCCAGGCGATGACGTTGTACGTTTCGGCTTCTACTGTAGGAATGGCCCTGGGTCCACCCATTTGGGGCGCTATTGCCGACAGGACGGGTTACCCACTCATTTTTGCGGCCTCGGGTTTATTACTTGCTGTCAGCACCACTATTTTCGTTCTGTCGGTGCGTCGCTAGGTGACTTTGGTGCAGGTTTGGTCGGCGTAGCCGAAGGAAACGGGAACTCCTCCCCCTTGGCGATTCATCCCTCAAGCCTCTTCGCATTGCCATTGAAACTCAAAAGGCTTAGCATTGAGCACGGTCAGTCTGCACCATCTGAACAATTCGGAGGCACCGTTGCTCGGAAAGGATTGCAGACGCACATAAACGCCCGAGAACAGATCCAGGATTCGGTACACGCTCACCTCCTCCAGGGCAAAAGCCTCCTCGCCCTCTGGAGAAAGGGCCATCAAAGCCTCCAGCACCTGAGCGGCGCTTTGCCGGCCCAAAAGCAGTAACTTCAACCCCCAGATCATCAACCGCACAGAGAAACGGCGCCGAGCGACCAGCGAATGCGGCAAGATACTGAAGGTGACATGCTCCGAGCGGTCGGGACCTTGGCGGCGGCATAAAAAACGGGGAATCGCAAATGACTGGGCACAAGACACGTAGCGTGTTTGACCGCTACAACATCGTGAGCGATACTGACCATGCTCCGGACGCTTCCCCAGGCCAGAAGTGGTAAAGTAATGTGGGAGTGAAATAATCGCAACTTGAGGGAAGTGAGCTCTGCGTGTCGGCGTCTTACCGTCAGTGACACGGGGTCGGCCGGGTGGAAGCGATAAGCACTGGAGCAGAGCCAGTGCGGCAGTCGAAAACAATTCATCTAATCGGAGGAAGGACATGGGAGAAAGCATCATTAGCGTAACCGATGCGGCCAAAGAACAAATCCTGGCGGCTTTAGCACAAAAGCCGGAGACATCCGCGCTTCGAGTAGAGGCGACAACCAACGGTACTTCCCAGTTTGCCTACAATATGTGTTTGATCGGTGAGGAGGAGAAAGGTTCCGAGGATGTGCTGGTGGACGTCGCAGGGCTGCAGATTGTGATGGATCCGAAAAGTGCCAAATACTTAAAGGGCGCAACCATTGAGTTCGAAGACAGGATCGTGGGGAGTGGTTTCAAGTTCGATAATCCGAACCAGCCGGAGATTCCAAAGATCGGCGACGGACCTCGACCGGATCTTACGGGTGCCGTGGCTGAACGAGTACAGCAGCTCCTTGACACGGAGTTGAATCCGGCCGTAGCTTCACACGGTGGCATGATTCAGTTTATGGGAGTGCGGGACAACAAGGCATATCTGAGCTTTGGAGGAGGCTGTCACGGCTGTGGCATGGTCGACGTCACGCTCAAACAGGGTGTGGAAGCGCGGATCAGGGAAGTCGTCCCAGAAATTGAGGAAGTGGTGGACACGACGGATCACGCCACGGGTGAAAATCCATACTATACCTGAGCGCGGCGGGCTCGTATGATTAACTTTTGGCAACAGTTGCGTGTAAATTGACCGGACCGTACCCATGTCCCATTCCCGGATTGCTTCGGATCGCTACGGTAACAAATTCTTTCGCACCTTTGACTGCGGCGACGAGGTCTTCGCCCCTGGCTAGTCGTACCGTGATGGCGGCGGAAAGGACACAGCCTGTCCCGTGTGTGTGGTATTCACCCGCTCGGCCGGCACCACAGAAGATCGACCGGATCCCCGTCGAGATGCCCGCCTTTGACGAGGACGCTCTTTACGCCAAGGCTTGAAATGGCAGCGGCCGCTTTTTCCATGGAGAGCAAGTCCGCGACTTCCATCTCGGCCAACTTTGCGGCCTCCGGCAAGTTTGGCGTTACCAGAAACCCGTTTGAGTTTCCTTTTAAGTGCCCACACGGCATCGTCATCAATCAACGACGCGCCGTGCTTGCTGACCATGACCGGATCCACCCCTAAAGGGAACGAAAACGTCGCAGCCCGATCCGCGATTGTCTCAATAATTGCCGCGTTTCCCAACCCTCCTGTCTTGGCGGCCAGCGGTGGGATGTCGTTACCCACGGCGTCGAGCTGTGCGGCGACGAAATCGGGGTTCAGATGCTCAACTGCGGCGACTGTCTGCGTGTTCTGGACCGTCAGCAGCGTCACGATGCTGGTTCCGTAGACGCCGTCTTGAGGTCGGCCTGGAGCCCTGCTCCGCTTGAAGCATCGGACCCGGCAATGGTCATCGCAACCGGCGTCATGGTGGGACCTCCATCGGAGCCGAGAAGAAATCCAATTCACATTGCATTGCATAGCGATATGCGTCGCGACCCGTTGGGCAATCCACGGCCACGTTGTCGAGCAGCGATTCCAGTTGTCTAGCCGGTGCCCTGAAGTCGTCACTGGAATAAGTTTTGATCCAGTCTTCGTAAGGGTGCTCCGGCCGCAAGGAACCACTCAGCTCGCTTCCCAGAAACGTGTAAAGGCGCATACACGGCACCATTGCTGCGACGATTTCGGCAAGGCTGCCGTGCCAGGCGATGCGGAGCAAGAAATTGGTGTATGCGGAGGTGGCGGGATAGGGCTCGACGTGGCCGAGGTCGATACCAAGTTTCGCGGCATAGCCGGCGTGCAGCTTCAATTCGTCCACTACGCCGGCCATTAGTTGATGGAACAGCCGGACATGTTCCAGATCGTCCGATTTGGCGGCGGCCAGGGCATATGCCCGCAGAAAAGTGCGCAGGAAGAAAGCGTCCTGAGCCACATAGCGTTTAAACACTTCGCGTTCGAGCGTGCCATCGGCCAGCCCTCGCACGAAGGGATGTTCCAGACAGCGCCGCGTGATCTCCGAGTTAAGTTGCCACAACAGACCGTGCAGCATTCAACCCTCCCACGTCATCCGCCAAAAGTCCCGTTCGTGGCGCAACACTTCGTTAAACTGTGCCTGCTGGTCCGCGTGTGGATATTGCTCACAAAGGCGCAGCAGTTGTCGAACGTACTCGACGAATTGGGCGTTGGACCAGCGGTGAATGAACTCGGCGTAGGGCCCGGTCGCCTCTAGGGCACTCCAGGCGCACAGATAGGACACTTCCGCGCCATACAGGATGGCAAGCAGCACCTCGAACGGCTGCGAATATGCAGACGCAACGAGAAAGTCAACGTAACGTCTGCAGGTCTGATGAGGGGCCACGTTCAAATCGAGACCCCGTTTCTGTGCATTTTCCTCGAACCAGTCCAGCTCCAAGTCGAGCGCGGTCAGTCCCCAAATCAGAACCTTCTGCGCCGGTCGCGGCGTTTTCGCGATTGTAACCGCCAGGAACGTCGTAGCTCCCCTGGCGAAGAGGTAATCCTGCGCTAGCCATCGGCTAAAGGCTTCCTGGGGCAAGTTGCCATCGCGAATAGCCGAGAGGAACTGCGCCTTTGTCGCTTGAGACCAGAGGTCTCCCGCACGAACAATCAAGGTAGATTGTTCGAACTCACGCATGGTTTTTCGCCTCTCTAAAATCGGCGGGCATACCCATCCTACGATTGTCTCGCAGATCAATGCATCCCACCCTCTCAGGCAGCATTGCTTCCCCACCACCAGCGACCAGCTCGCCGGTCTTCGCCGGAACGAATCGCTCGAGTGCACGGGGCACAGCCGATGCTGCTATCGCCTTTATCGTACAGATGATGGTGAGGGACATCATGTTCCCGAATCTAATCCCATCCCACCTTGGCCGATCTTCTCCAGGATCTTGTAGTGGCTAATCGTTTGGCCGAGCACGCTGCCTCCCTCCGTCGCCTGACTTTTTCTGCATCTAACACTTTTAGGATTTTAACTTAAGTGCAGTGCAAAGAGGAGGACTTGCTCGGAAGAGAAAGGGTCCCCGCCGGCGCTCCAGCGCGGCCTGCCTTATCTATTGCGGTGGGTAGAGCCGGTAGAGCATCACATAGACAATGACGCCGCTGACTGAGACATAGAGCCAAATCGGAAGGGCCCAGCGGGTAATTTTCACGTGTTTATCAAACTGTGCATTCAAGCCACGATACAGTGCCGTCAACGCCAAAGGAACGATAAGGGCGGCGAGTATAATGTGGGAGATGAGGAAGGTGAAGTAGAGTGGGCGCACCCAGCCCTGGCCAGAGAAGGGGATCGAGCCGACCTGATAGTGGTGTATCAGATAGCAAACGAGAAAAAGGCAGGAGACGCCGAAGGCTGTTACCATGCAGATCTTGTGGCCCGTCACTTTTTTCTGTCGGATGATACCGCAGGAGCTGCCACCGCAGTAGGTTCTTCTCCGCTAGCGTGTGCCACGACTGCGCGATAGTCGCCTTCGCGCAGCGGCGTAGCGCAAAGTCCATTGGCCTAAAATGGTAGACGCCTGCCGGCAGATCAGGTAGGGCACCGCATACAACGTAGAGTTCCACTTCATAGAGAGCTCCCGTGCAGGAGGCTGCCCGAAACAGTCGTTCTCCCACTGGAGACCCTCTCCGTTTGGTGACTCCTGCCGAAAAATAGAGCAGCCGCGCCAGATCATTCAGATTTGGAATCCTTTCGTCTTCTCTTGAGGCGGTGAGTTCCGAGATAGCTGTAAGGGCCGCTATTTCTGTTTCTTTCCGTTGGCGCGGGAGCGCTATTGGCTCCAACTCAGGATAAGTCTTGAAAGGAATAGGTTGAGTCGACCAATTCAAATAGTGAGGATCGGTGCGGACGCTCCAATAAGAATGCTTGGTCTGCTCGTGATAATTAAAGGCGGTTTGAATATCTCTATTTGACATCTGAATCTCACGCATTCGCTCAGGAAGTCATCATCAACTGGATTTCTGGATTTAATAGACTTTCTGTATAATAAAGTCTAACAAAGTTTCCCCCGGCAGGAGAGGGTAAGAAACAATGAGTGAAGAAATTTTTGATGTTATTGTCGTCGGAGCCGATGAGAACGGTAAGTGGAGAAGTAAAGATGGA
>JALLON010000188.1 GCA_027717925.1 Acidobacteria bacterium AH-259-G07
CTCCGACAAAGACGGTCTGCTCGGTCAGCTCGCTGCCGTCGGACCGAACCGTCATGGGTATGTTGACACGCGTCGCACGGTCTCCGAAATTCCCACGAACGAAGAAGTACAATCGGTCACCGTCACGATTCCACAACGTGTGGTTGATAAAAAGCGCTGTACGGTCGACTCGCGGGTGGCCTTCGACCAGTGCGTCGCGCATCTGACGAAAGGATACGAGCAGCCTTTTTCGGCCACTGATCACATCGACCAGGAAGACACCGTCGTTCTCGGGATGCAGCGTGCCGTCGCTCCAGTCGTAAGCGTTTGGATAGCCCGTCACCGGGCGCAACCGGGCCAGGCGACCGTAGTTGATTCCCGCAAACGACCCGCCCTTCTGGTTGACGCCGCCGTTGCCGATTGGCGTGTCTTCGAAGGCATACTCCCGGATGCGGCGCGCTTGCTCGATGTCGTAGAGAACGCAAAAAACACGGTTCGTTTCCGGGTCGCGGTCGTTGAAGAAGAACTGCGTCTCCGGGGCATCGGGATTCCAATAAAACATAGTGCCCTGTTGCGGGTTCCAGGCTCGAGTTTGCTCCACCCTGCGAACGGCGTAGCCATTGGTGGTGTCGAGCAGTACGATGTCGGCTGGGTCATCAGGTGTGGGCATGCGGTCGTGGAAGCCCACCCTAAGGGCGATCAGGTAGCGGCCAGAGCCGTTCCACGGAATGTTCTGTACATGGCCGATGTAGCCGAAAAAATGGTTCTGCGGTCCTTTGGTAATCTGCTCGACTTCCAGACTGAGGGGCGGTGATTCTGGGGCTGGGCGGCACTCCACCGAGGCGATGATCAAGCAGAATCCGAGTAGAGCGGCTGGGCCTTTCATGATGGCGGCGCTATTGTATCGCATCCCAAGCCGAAAAGGCCGGAGCCATTTGGAAGTAGAGGGTTTTCCTCAGGCAAAACGCCACTTGGGGTTCACCATGGATCCCTGACCCACAGATGAGAGCGGGGGAGTGATTTCGCCTGCTGCCAGGGGATGGCCCCAAGTAGGCCCCAAAATACGCCAGATTTCTGCCCCCAATCATTCATATATCAGCGAGATCAGATTTGGGAATAGGCGCTCGGGACGAGGAACCACTTGGTGATTTTTGAAACCGTATCCTTGTACTTCGCCAGGCCCTTCATCCGATTCCACTCCGGGTGGGCCTGAAAGGCCTTCCAGTGTTCCTCGTGCGCAGCCATCTTATCGGCGGACAGCATATAGGTCAGCTCCGGCACGTCGGCACCGATGAGCGCTTCCCCGAAGAAAACCGGGGCCATCTCAGCTTCCCGCATCACCTGGATCTCGCCGGTGTTAAACATCTCAACCTTGCGGGCGGCGCGCTCCGGGTTGTGGCTCTCGTAAGTGCGCAGTTCGAAAATCCGGGCCTTTTTGGCGCGGGTTTGCGCCGGCAGCTCAATTACCGGCATCCCGGAAAAGGCCTTGAAAAACTTGCTCTCAATCCGCTGGAACGCCGGGTCCTCCTTTGGCTCTGCCAGGAAATCCTTTGACGCTGCCATGTAGGCTGAATCCGCCTCCAGCTTCAGGTTGAGGCCAGCCAAATGTTCCAGGGTGGGATAGGGGATCAGCATGAAGAGCGCGGGATCATCCGCGCTCTCCATCAGGGTAAACACGCCGACCCGATTGATGCCCAGGCGGTTCAGGCCCGGTACCAGCGCCTTTTCCACGTAGCCGCTGACCAATTTCTGCTTGTCCCTGTTCTTGACGCGGTAGACTCGCAGTTCATAAAACTCCTGCTTCTTCCCCGTGGCCGGGGCAGCGACCGTGCCGGCTCCTGCCGCTGCGGCCAGGATAATTGAGCTGGTGATAAAGTTTCTGCGGGCGATTGAGTCTGCCATAGTCCGATCTCCTCTTTGGTTTTGTCAAATTATTTCGGGTCTGTCGAAAACATAAGTGCCAGCACGCGACCGCAAGCAGCGCCTCGTCCCACGATGGGGCCGCGCGGCGGCGCTATTGCGCCATCCGCTTGAGTGATTTGTTAGACTGCTTTTCTATTTTTTACCTGCTTCACTAACCTTAACCACATAGCTAGTTAGTCCTAGATAACAGGGAGGATTAGGATCACCATCACAACAGGCAAAATCAATTACAACGTTCAATAATTTTCCGTTATCGAGTTTATTGCAAACTTGTTTATCTTTACTAGCCAGAAAATATTTAAAAGTATTTCCCCCTTGCTCTTCAATAAGAATTGCTCCCTGGTAAGATTCCATTATGTCTTGCACTGTCTTTTCTGCCTCTTTTCGATACGATTCAACAAATCCTTTTGGATAACGTTCTGCAAAATCGTTTAATCTCGGCACATCATACGGAACAACGACCTCACATGAGTCAATTTTTATGCTCTTTTTTATAGGTTCTCTTTCTGCACAACTACTCCATACGTTGGGCACATAGAAAATAAAGAATGTTGATATTAACAATATTCTATAGACGTAATACATTTTTTCACCTTTACAAGCAGTCTAACGGAAAAAGTTCACCGGTCCGCGGCGGATCCGGTGCAACGCTTTGTTGGGCTGCCTTTTCTTACTGATTACCTTCTTTGGCTCCATGAGAAGTCAAAAAATTTATCATTTTTGTATCGTGGCGGCTCTTGGCATATTGAAAAGGAGTCCATCCTAGTGTGTTTTGCTTATTGATATCGGCTCCATTTTCAAGAAGTAATTCTGCGATGCTAATCCTTCCACTATTGGCAGCTTCATGTAACGCTGTTGATCCATCAGCATCCTCAGTATTAACATCAGCACCTAAGGAAATTAATAACTCAGCAACTCTAAACAGGGCCTTTTCATCATTGCCATGGGAAATATATCTCCCTGCCGTCATATGGAGAGGTGTTTTTTTCCTTAAGTCCTGAACATTGATCTTGGACCCTTCGGCCAGCAAAATGGAACCAATGGCCAGGTCACCTTTTTTTGAGGCCCAAAATAAGGGAGTCTGACCTTCAATTTTTGCGTCAACCAAGGAGGGTTTTTGCCTGAGATCCAAAATAACTTTTTTGAGGTCTCCTACAAATATTGCATCGAAAAATTCCCTGTCGTTTCCGATCTGGCCACAAGATAAAGATATGGGCGCAATTAAATTTATAAGGAAAAAGACTAGTAAAATCTGCTTCCACTGCATCTTAAAGGTTACTCAATTCTCTTAGAATTCTTGATGTAATACCAGTGACGTCCCATGGAGACTGTTATTAGATATCTTTCACTACTTTTCATTATAATCAACATGAAACCTCTCGCATCGCTACCGGGGAACTTTCTGAGCTTCCAGCTGAAAGCCACTCCATGCACTTTCGCGTGAGTGGAACGAAGCGGAACTTGCCGGATTTGGTATTGTCGGTGAACACGACGATGCGCTCCTGACGGCGGATCTCGGGGCCTTTTGGAAAATCTCTAGTATTGCGAGACAAAGGGGATTATTATACTTTCAGCTTGCAAAGTATAATAAGGACCGTGGTCATTATACTTTTGTGAAATTAGCCAATGGATGAACGGGAATTCAGACACTCTCCGGCTGGTCGACTGGTCCGGACTCCGCAGGCCTACTGGGCCTTCATGCCAAATCCTCTGCCTCCGGAGTTCCAACTGGAAAGTCTGGTAGGCGAAATCGCCGATGCCAGCCTGGCGCTGGGACAGCTGTCCGGTCTGGGCGAGATGCTGCCCAATCCCTATCTCCTCATCCGGCCATTTTTGTTCCCCCTCCAGTTCCTGAAATGAAAAAGGCTCTGGGTGCCTGGGAAAAATATCTTCACAAGAAAGAGGATCTTCCGGATCTGGTGCAGTTAGCTCTTATTCACTACCAGTTTGAAGCCATTCACCCGTTCATTGATGGCAACGGCCGAGTCGGACGCCTGATCATCTCCTTGCTCCTTTGCAAAAGAGAAATGCTTCCCACACCTCTCCTCTACCTCAGCAGCTTTTTTGAGCGCCATCGGGCCGGTGCCGGTGCCGGAGCCGGGCTGGGTGCTGATCAGGGTCCGAGCCTTCGGGCTCAACCGCTCCGAGCTGTTCACTCGGCAAGGCCACTCGCCCTCGGTCACCCTCCCGCGTATTCTCGGGATCGAGGCGGTGGGGGAGATCGTGGCCGCTCCAGGCACCGAGTTGTCGCCGGGCCAGACTGTGGCCACGGCTATGGAAGGTATGGGCCGACAGTTCGACGGTTCCCGGGTAGGCGGCTGGGAGCCCGGTCTACGGGACCGAGACCATCTTCACTGTGACTGAATGAGGAACCTCCCCCTTCGCGTTAGCAGATGCATATGCGACAGCCAGTGGTATTTAAGCCGGGACGGCAATTTTACCTGAGGTACTTACATTCGGATACCCCATTGTTGCCAATGAGCTCCCCTGTCACCGTATGCTGACCTAATCCTTTGAGAATCTTTGATTTTTCTCTAAGAGTTTGGTCCCCGATGCCGTACCGGCATGGAGCCGTACATCAAGGGGCTTGCCAATTTACCATTGTTTTTAAGCCCCTAAACTCTTAGCATTTGGAAAGCATTCAGCAGGTACAGAAATCCTAAGGAGGTTGTTTTATGCCGAAAACTCTTGTGTCTACTGAGAAGATGCGTCATGTGAATAATCACTTAACGCCTCTCGCAGTATTAATCGTGGTGCCGGGCCTCGTTGTTGTCCCCCTGCCCAAGCTAGCGGTTGTTGTTGGCGGAATACTCATCGCTTATTCAGTAAGCATCAATTACCTGTCAATCTATCTGGTAAAACGGGATATCAGGTTTATCGCGACTGTTCGGGTGGGCTCCAACTACAGCGTCAACATTTTTCTCCTGTGGCTGCTCTACTCGACTTGGCCCCCGGTATGGACGCTTTTGCTCTTGATGTCGATAGGCGTCGCTGTCTACCAAAATCGCCGAGATTCCTTCCTCTGCAGCCTCACGCTGGCTTGGGTAATTCTCGTAGTGCACTGGAGTTTTGGAGTTCACTCTCTGCAGGCTTGGGCCATCGTTGGTGTAGAGGCTTCTATCATCATCTTGTTCAGCCTGTTCGTGAATGGCTTGTTGGAAGCAACGCCGGAACGGCAGGAGATGCTGGTCGAAGAAGATTCTTAAAGAGCGGTTCTGCTGATCAGCGACGCGGATAGAACTGGTGCAAATGCGGTGGAACGGCTCTGTTCGTCTACTCCTTTTGTTCCCCTTTTGTGAAGTACCCTTGAAAAAGAAGACACCTTGGCTGTAGTATTAGTGTGAAATGCGTACAGTTGGAATTTTGGCCCTCACGCTTTTACTTGTATTCGGCCTGCTTGGCATTGGCCTTTCTGTGTGCCGCAGCTTTTTGAGCGCTGATTGTACGGCTCAAATGGCTGGAGCTTCTCAGGATACTGATCATTGCCAGAAGATGTGCCAGTTTGGACGGGACGAATTTCCAGCAGTTCTTGAAAAGGTACCGCCGGAATTCTCT
>JALLON010000189.1 GCA_027717925.1 Acidobacteria bacterium AH-259-G07
CAATCGAAATATAGGGAGTGGCGGACAGGTACAAGTCGGGTGCCCTCGATTCAACATCGAAGGCCTGAAAGAGCTGAACGATGGCGTCAGGGTACTCGCTAAGATAGGTTGCCTTCAGCCACTCGTCCGCGTGATGGAAGGATCCGTCCAGCAATGGCCCTATGCGTGGATCCGTGGCGAACTCCAGAGGATCCTCCCCTTGGACCACTTCGTACTGGTAGGACGCGCGCGTTGGAGCGCTCCCTTGACGAGCGATAACCGATTCACCCAGGTGGCTGAACACGTGGACCTTTCCGGTGGCCCAGTCCTTTCCTACCATGAAGGCCACCGCCTCCTTCCATGCAGTCCCTTCGGCGATCACATCCACCCTACCGCCACTGTAAGGGTAGTCACGCAGGAGCTGTAGTCCCGGCCGTCGTGACCAGTCCAGTCGTTCAATCCTTCCGTCGGCACTCATAACCGGAGTGGGAAAGTAGAGGAGTGCATGACCTTCGCCAGCGGCAACGACGATTTCCCTGTCTTCGTAGCTCTCGGGCACCGAGCCCGTAAGTTTCACACCAAAAAGTTCCGTCCACGCCTTGTCTAGAATCTTGGCATCTTTCGCCCCACGGACAAATTTGTCGATCGAGTACACCTCTCTGATGTCCTGGTGGCCATGGTCCGACACCAGCGCAATATATCGCTTCACCGGCTGGCCAATCTGTGCTTGCCGCCGGTCCATTATCGTGTTGAAGACTCGAACCGCTTCGCCGATCAGATCATCGATTGCTCGGTAGTGCTCATCCATGTCGGGGTTGGTGGCACCATGGGTGTGCTCCATATGATCGAACCAACCGTTGTAGACAACGGTGATGCGTGCCGGCTGACCTCCGAATATCCCACGCCGCAACCTGCGCAGGCCCACCTGCACCTTGGCCCTGTACTCCATGGGTTTGTAGTTCAGGTTCCAAATCACTGGGACAACGCTGTCTGCGCCTCGATTGAGCGCCGGGCCAATAGCCATCGCGTCATTCGCCCCAGGAAAATGCTCCCAGATCGTCTTCACTTCCGGGGAGAGCCATTGATTCCAGTCAAGAGCCTCCAGGAGTGCGTAAAGGACGGGGTACTGCGCATTTTGACGATCAAAGAAATAGAGCGAGGGGATGCCGTGCCGACCCGGTAGCGAGCCCGTCAACGCCGCCGGCAGTCCAGCGCCAGTGATTGTGGGAAAGACCGTGGAGGCATGCTCGACCCATAGGCCTTCGTCAAAGAAGAGGCGCTTCACGTTGGGAAGCCTTCCCTCCTGCGCGTAGCGCTTCCAGACGTCACCCCTTGCTCCGTCGATCACGATAACCAGCCCGTAGGATTCGTTTGATGACGCGACCCGCAGAAGATATACGAGAGACGCTGAAACCACCAGGATCACAACAGTCATAATGAGAACCCACCACCGGCAGCTCACGCCGCCCCACCCACTTTGCTTCATTGCATTACCCATCTAAGTCGATTGACCCAAGATTTTGCCGCACTCATTCCTTTGCTATTAGAGCAAATCCCGGATTCGTTTCCTTCCCCACCAGACTTTTCCAAGATAGACCCCAGGCTCGACTTCCCTAATCTCATCCCCCTACACCCTCAACTGGCACAAGTCGTTTGGCCAATCCGAAGTCCATCACTTTGACGTGACCTTCCGGCGTGAGCATGATGTTCGAGGGTTTTAAATCGCGGTGAATGATCCCTCTCTGGTGGGCTTTTTCCAAGGCTTCGGCAATCTCTGCTGACTTTTGTAACGCTTCCTTCAAGGGCAAAGAGCCTTTTGCCAGTTCCTCCTTGAGGGTGCCTCCCTCGACGTACTCCATGGAGATGAAGTCTCTGCCCTCAGCTTCACCCACTTCGTAGATCTTGCAAATGTAAGGGTGATCCAGTGCGGCTGCCGATTTGGCCTCCCGCAAAAAGCGCTTTTTGGCCGTGGGGTCTTCCTGCAGGAAGTCGGGCAAGAACTTCAAGGCCACTTTCCGATCCAGGGATGTATCCTCAGCCCGGTAGACTTCTCCCATACCTCCTTCGCCGATTTTCTCCAGGATGCGGTAATGAGAAATGGTTCGTCCAAGCACGCCTGTCTCCTCCTGTGGCCTGAATTTCTCTGAATGCTACCATTTTTGGATGGAGTTGAATAGCTGCGGGCTTAGTGTTGGGGGGTAAATGAAAATTGGCAGCCAGTCGGTGAAACGATCCAGTGGTCTCCACACTGGGAGAACGAATTTAATGTCTACTCATTTATCTCAGCTAACCGTTTATCTTTGTAATAGAGCACGGCTGGCTTGTCTTTGTCCCGCCTAAATATCCTAAAAGAAATTGTGTATTCCTTATATGCTCCAGGCACAATGGTTTCTGGGTCGTTTTTCCCTTTCACGTCATGCTGCTCACCTTCAAAGTCAACGATGTGAAAAGCATTTTTCTCAAACACGAACAACTGAGGAGGTTGTCCAGGAAGGGAAGCACCCACTTTCGTGTTCGTAACGCGCATCTTTATGTAGTAAATCGGAGGAGTAAGTTTAAAATTAGCGTCCTTAAATTCTATTTTTAATGCGCCGAGGTATATTACAACTTCATCTGGCTTCTTACCGTTTATTTTGCCTCCCAATATGTTGCCACTGGAGAAGCATAGTAATGTGATACAAACTATAGTATGGGCTATTCGAGGTTTATCTCCTTCCATTTGGGTGTCCGATTCTCCACCTATTTTATTTAATCCTCTCAATTCTTGCCATCATTTTCCCGAGGACCGTTGCCTAAAAATAATCAACACTGCCCAACCTTCTGTAAACAGATTTTGCGTGTGGACTGAGAAGCAACTCGCCTCCGCCTTTTGCGTTTTTGAAAAAACCAAATTAAATTTGATTTTGTTTTGCCCGCACCGCTTGGCCGATTTTCTCCAGGATCTTAAAATGGCTGATGGTTTTGCCAATCACGCTTGTCTCCTCCCCGACTTGACTTCTTGTTGATGGTAGACCTTCAGGGGGTTAAAGGCAATGGAAAACGAGTTCGCCGGTTGCAGTTGGAAAAAGCTTGTTCGATCCTCGGTATCAGTCTTTTGGCGTGTACTGCCAGTAAGCCTGCCGTGTTACTGCTTTAGACTGACCTGGACCTGTTTAGGTCTGTTTATGGTCGGGTTTACTCTTTATTGCGGGCTTGTTTTGAAGACGGTTCGATAGGCTTTGAATCATCCAGCGATGGCAGCTTATTCACTGCCTCACGGAGTGCACCAGGTTCCAGGTGCCCATAAACATCCACAGTCATTTTTATGCTGCTATGCCCCAGCTGTTCCTTTATGTACGCAAGGGGCTCTCCGTTTTGAATGAGCAGCGAAGCAAATGTGTGGCGCAGATCATGGAAGCGTATACGTCGCAGCCCACACTGCTCCAAGCACTTGTGGAAGTGACGGTACTTTAGATTGAAGGGATCTAGAGGATTACCCTCCAAGTTGCAGAACACCCAAGGCGGAATCTCATTGTAACCCTTGGCTAGCCATTCCTCTTTTCTCTGCTTTTTCAATTCAGTGAGGGTGTAAAGCAAAGCATCAGAGAGATCCACTCGTCGTGTCCTGTTTGTTTTTGTTGTTGTTACTTTGCCCCTGACGACTGTTCGCCGGACCGTTAAGAACTTGCCCGCGAAATCTGTATCTCCCCACTGTAAGCCCAATAGCTCTCCCAGTCGCATTCCCGTGTGAATTGCACACAAGAAAAACGGGTAATAACGTCGATGTCGCTCATACGCCTTTTTTAGAAACAACCGTGCTTCACTGTCAGTCAATGGCTCTATTTCTGCGTGCCGGGTAGGGGCCTGTTTAAAATGCTTACTGACTCTGGAAGCAGGATTCTCCTGGATAATCTTGTCCTCGATGGCGTGATTCAATACTGCGCACAACTCACGCGTTATGATCCCGATGCTTGATTTGGACAGCTTTTTCTTCATAAGAATAGCGATGAATTCCTTTACTTTTAGGCGAGTAATTTCATCGAGTGTAAGGTGACCCAGCACAGGTAAGATATGAACCCTAAAGTTGGTGTCGTAACTGTCACGAGTGGTCTCTTTGACAGCCGTCTGCAGATAGGTTTGCTGAAATCCGCTGTAGTAAGACTCTAGTGTAGGGGCGCGTCTTTTGGCATCCTGCCCCGGTAGAAGTCCCAGTTTCAGCTGCGCCTCTATGTGTTCGGCAACCTTTTCAGCATTTCTCTTGGAGCCCACCTTCTTGCTGGCCCGACGCCCTTGATGGCAGATGAACACCCACCAGACGCCGGAATCCTTAGTTTTTTCTCTGACTCGAACACCCATAGTGAATAAAAGGTGAATATAGATTTAAATAACTGATTTTTCTAGGCTTCACAAGATTTTTTTCAAAAACAATTCAACATTTTTACCATGTGTCCATTCCATGGCATAATCGGGTGTCCAGTCAATGAGAATAAGCGTCTCCTATCCGTGACAGAAAACGCACCTTGTTCCAAATTTGAGGCCTGTTAATGAGCGGTGATGAGAATCAAAACGATGTATTTGATTTCCAATGGGAGATCCATGATTCAGGATATGACTGGATCAAGGCCCCATTATTGACCGACAAAGAAGGGCGACCAGAACCCGCACGTCCGTCATTTCAACACTGGCCACCAGACGACAGGGCTGGCTTCCTTTGGTTGGATCAGATTCTTTCGGAGGAGACACCCTCCCGAGGAAGCCAGTGGGTATTGCACGCCAAACCTTTAAAGGAGTTTTATCCGAAGACTCGGTCCTATCGTCCGTTTAAGGCCCCTGATTTGTTTATAGAGTTTGCCCAGAGTGAGCCTTCGCTGAAATCAGTGCGTGAATTTGCCAACAAGCATGGATTTCTTGGTGTTGGTGCAGCCTTCCAGCCCGACGGGCATGGAGGGGCACGGTACGGCGAACCTTTTGAACTATGGAAGCGCGAGATCGAGTCCATGAGAATGGCACTTCACTTCTGGAGATTGGCGAAAGCAGGTCGAGAGGATGAGTTGCTTTCCCATATTGTCTGGCCAGGAGATTTCGTGGGAATACGCTGGCAAGGCAAAGTTATCCACCTGCACTGGGACCATGACCAAGAGCCTGGAGTACTGGAGTCAATGGAGACGGAGGCAAGTAAGAACAAAGAAGATTATATGGAAGGAGTACCGCTTATTTTGCCTGCCTACCGATTGATCCACGAGCAGGTGCATAAAGCCCTCAAACGTTTTTCTGTAACGCCGATTACAGTCTGGACCCCCTCACTTAATCGTCAAATGCCGCAACTCACTCTAAAATTTCGTCCCAGAAACCTGATTTCCGCCCTTTGGCTGCAATTTGCGCAGGCTGTTACTGAAATAAACAAGTTTCGCCCC
>JALLON010000019.1 GCA_027717925.1 Acidobacteria bacterium AH-259-G07
GGTGCCCCCGAATGTAAGACTGCAGGATGCAGAGCACGGTTCTTTCGTATTGAGGTGGGGGACCAGCCGCGGCGGGCGCAAGCCATCGAGCTTCAGGATCTACGCCAGCAAAGAGAAAGGATTCAGCGTCAGCGACGAGGCTTACGAGGTTAATGTGGGCAGCCAGCATGGAACCAATCAAAAGGTCATGTTTCCACCGAATTTTCTTGCCACCACTTTTCAAGACTCTTTTTCTCTCAGACCTGAACATGCTTTCTATCGAGTGGTGGCAGTGGACGAACAGGGCAATCGAAGCGGACCCTCGGACTACGCAGCAGCCCCTCGACCCTTTATTCACAGCGAGCCCCCGACGGAAGCTAAGGTAGGGGTGGAATATCGCTACGATGTTACGAGCATTTACTCCATTGGGGACTTGAAGTGCCGCATCCAGAAGGATGATCTGTATCGCGACACCTATTGTGAGGCGGCATTTTGGGACAAGGATAAACCGAAATTCTCCCTCGTGGATGAAAGTCCCATCTGTGGGTATCGCGATCCCGCCTGGCTCAGAATCGACCCGGAAAACGGCCTGCTTATTGGAACACCCGGTGAAGAGGATATCGATGAATATCAGGTCAATGTGTTGGTCGAGATCGAGGGAGCGGGCCAGGAACTCCAGAGTTTTGTCTTGAAGGTTGTTCCATAACACCATGCGACGGATGGGAAAACACGATTTGAAAATGACCAGAAGAGGATTCTTTGGAGCTGCTCTGGGGGCTGCTGCTGTCGGTAATTTGCAGTATGCCTCGTTTGGTAAAGCTACTCAAATTCGAGGCAGAGTTGCGGGAAGATTACGAGCCGGTGCCGCAACCAGCAATATTACCCCGGCTCTGGGAGTCTCTCTTGATGGCATCACCATCGAAATGGGACCCAGCACACATGTTCACGACGAACTCTATGCTCGATGTTTGGTCCTGGATAACGGATGGATTCGAGTGGCCTTGGTGGTTTGTGACTGCTGTCTGATCGACCGAAGAGTTTTCGACAAGGCCAAACGTCTCCTTCTAAGACAGGCAGGTATTCCCGTCGATCATACGCTGATGTCGGCTACCCATACCTACAGCGCCCCCAGGGTTCTCCCGGTGAGCGAATCGCCGGTTATTTGGCCCCAGCATAATCCACAACTACACAGGGAATACGCCGAGTTCCTGTCATCACGCATAGCCGACGGCGTTCGACGGGCTTGTCAGAATTTACAGCCGGCCCAAGTGGGTTGGGGCGTGAGGAAGGTCCCTGACTACGTTCACAATCGGCGCTGGTACATGAAGCCCGGAACGATTCAGCCTAACCCTTTTGGACGCAAGAGCGACCAGGTACAGACAAGTCCGCCTTGGAAATTATGGCCCGGACCACCACGCGCCCCAAACCTTGTCGCCCCGGCCGGACCCACCGACCCGGAGTTATCAGTTTTGGGGATACGCTCGCTTGATGGGCGTCCGTTGGCCCTACTGGCAAACTACTCCACTGACTGTGCCGGATTTCGAATAGGGTGGGACCCAGTAAGAAACACGTTCATTCAAGAAGAGGGTATCCCGCGGGGCCACGTTTCAGCCGATTACTTCGGCGTGTTTGCCAAACGAATTCGACACCTGCTCAATGCCGAATATCAGGATCCGCCCTTTGTCGGTGTCATGTCCAACGGTACCAGCGGCGATATTGAGCCGATTGACCGGAGGAAAAAACCGAACAGGTATGCCCCTTACGGCAGGGTACGGGAGGTCGGAAACGGTTTGGCCAAGGCCACTTTGGCAATCTACGAAGAGTTGGACTTCTTCGGGCGGTTGCCGCTCGAGGTGAGGCACAGAACTGTAAGAGTGAATGTTCGATTGCCCAGTCGGGATGAAGTTGCACGAGCCCGAGAAACGATATCCAAAGCGCCGACCGGTGAGCTAACCAGAGACCAGATTTATGCCCGCGAGACGCTTCTCATGAGCCGCAGAGCTCCGAGCTACGAGTGCCCGATACAATCGGTTCGCATAGGCGACCTCGGTATCGTGGCGATACCGTGTGAGGTTTTTGCCGAAACAGGTCTCGCGATCAAAGCTCGGAGCCCTTTACAGCCAACGTTCACCATCGGACTGGCTAATGATTACGCCGGCTATCTTCCTCCGCCCAAGCAACATCGCCTAGGAGGCTACGAAACATGGCGATCCCGATCGAGTTTCCTGGAAATCGAAGCAGAACCAAAGTTGGTGGCTGAAGCGTTACAATTGCTTGCGGATTTGGAGTCGGTATGAGCATTCGGAGTGACTCCTCCCAGTCCTCGCAAAGAAGAAAATAGAGACATAGAAACTATCGTGACCAGAATTTTTCTACTCGTGATTTTGATTTTTATTTTGCCGATTTCGCCCGTTAGTAGAGACACCAACGCATTTCAAGAGGAAGAAAAAAACACAATATCCGGAAAGCAACATTTCACGTTATGGGTCATTGGAGACCCCCATTTACAAACCGACCTGGATTCGGACCCTCCTTATCGTTCATTGGAAGCTGCCATCAAAGATAGTAAGTTAGGAGGAGACCAAGGAGGCGAACCCTTCGACTGGGATATTGCTATAGTCACGGGAGACTACACCGGTCGGCTTCAGTGTCCCAGCGATCGAGATGGTCAGGATCTGATCGATCAGTTCCAGCACTCGGGAGCTGACCCCAATTACTTTTATGGAGTGATCGGCAACCATGATGCAGATCTGGATTATCAGTGGTTTCGGAAGTGGGTTGATCCGCTGGGAGAGAATACGCAGCACTCCAAGGTCGATAATAAGCGCAGGCCCTATCCCACACAGGGAGAGTGGGACCACTACTCTTTTCAGGTCGGGAATATCTTGTTCCTGATGCTGGGAGACAGAAACGCCGGCCCCCCGCCTTTTGGACGAGAGTGCCGTAGAGGATATCCTGCTGGACGAGTCTCGGATGAGACATATCTATGGTGGGTCGAACGGGTTGAGTCTCACCCCAATCATATTATCATTGCTGTCGCCCATCATGCTCTTTGGAACACGACCATCTATACGGATCTCTGGGAAGGATATCAACTGGGAGCTCACGGCGCCCATTCCTGGGCGGACCAAGTTGGAAGCAGCATGATCTATGCAATCGGAAACTGGACCATTGACGGGCTTGACGAAAACCGAAACTATGTCGGAGAGAGACCTTACGGCTTTGTAACATATCTTCGAGAACACCCCGGTGCCATTGACTTTTGGATTCATGGACACACTCACGCTCGCGTGTACCCAGGTCTCAGAGTCAACGGCAAATCCGATATCGAGACCAGATATGGTGTGACTTTCGTCAATAGTGGTAATCTGACAAGAGCCCATTCCACGGGCGGGCCACCCTTCTCGAGAGTGTTTTACTTCCATGAGAACAGTAACAAGGTAAGGATTAAAACCTACTTGCATACAAATGAATGCGGCATCGCCTCAGAAGGCTTCTATAATCCTGCTGAGATAACCATCGAATTGAGCAAGGAGTTTCAGCCGGATCCGTGAAGTAGAAATTGCACATTCAGTCTCGCTTGCAGCTGTTTCTCAGGATTTTCTGGCGAGTGGAGCTCCGACCACAGATTTTTGTGGCGATGAGTTTCGCAGATAAATACAAATCGCGCAACATGCTACCGACAGATCCTAAAAACCCGAGGCATTCCATCCCTGGAGTGTTCTCGAAAACCTTATTAAGATTAGCTGCCACAACAGCGAATGCCTCAACACATAAAAGCACCTTTCAGGGTTAAGAGCGAGCCTTCCTTCGAGGGCAGAGGTGAGTATGCCAAGTAACCAAGTGAGCCGCGAAGTTTTCTGGAACATCTCCTCTACCGGAGAGCTCGTTTTCTATCTGTTAGCCGCACTCTCCTTAGGGACATTCGCCTACGGCATCTACTTGCACGGGCGACGAATTCTCAACGGGAAGAAAGTCCCGTTTTCCTGGTCTCAGGCCTATGCAAAGTTGGGGAGCGCCCTAGCCGATATCGCCTCGAATCGAACCATCGCCCGCCGTCACTCCTTGGCCGGCCTGATGCACTTCTTGATCATGTGGGGTTTTGTTGTCCTCTTCGTGGGGACGGTGATCGTCTCCATCGAGTACGACCTGTTTCAGAACGTTCTGGGGCTTGAGCACGGCTTTTGGGTAGGGAACTTCTTCTTGGGTTATGAGCTGCTGTTGGACACGCTAGGCGCCTTATTCATCGTGGGGCTTGGAATGGCGCTTGCCCGGCGCTATCTCTTTAAGCGTCCCCAGCTCAAGTGGAAGCCGGTGGATCTTATTTTGCCTGTCTGGCTTCTCGTCCTTGGGGTAACCGGGTTTATTGTTGAAGGCATAAGGCTTGCCGCCACTTCGGGTGAACTGGGGTACGCCCCCATCTGGTCGCCGGTCGGCTTTGGACTGTCCAACTTGTGGGCGGCGTCCAGTCCGGAGATGCTGCGTGCCTGGCATTGGGGACTGTGGTGGTTCCACGGGGTGCTCGCCTTGGGTTGGGTCGCCTACCTGCCTTATGCGCCCAAGGTGATGCACATCCTGACGGCCGCGGTCAATCTTTTCCTGAAGGACCTGCGGCCCAGAGGACAACTGGCGCGGCTGGACGTCGAAGGGGCTTTTGAAGGTGATGAGGTGTTGGGCTTCCAGACGATTGAGGACCTGTCGCGCAAGGACATGCTCGACCTGGCGAGCTGCACCGAGTGCGGCCGATGCGAGATCAACTGCCCCGCTTATTTGTCTGGGAAGATCCTCTCCCCCCGCGAGATCGTTGTGAAGCTACGCGATCAGGCCAACGAGGAGATCCCGGCCTTTGGGAAATCCAAAGAGAGACAGAAGATCATGGGAACCTCGATTCAGTCCGAAGAAATTTGGGCTTGCACTACTTGCATGGCGTGTGTGGAGGTCTGTCCTGTCTTTATCGATCCCCTCAATAAGATCTTGGAGTTGCGGCGCCACGAAGTGATGATGCAAGACAAATACCCGGAGACCTTCGCCGAAGTGTTTGGTGGCGCTCAAAAGCGTGGCAATCCGTGGAACCAGCATCCCACCGTACGACTGGATTGGGCCAAAGGCCTCGAGGTGAAAACGATGGCCGAGGTGCAAGAGGCTGGCGACACCGTGGATTACCTGTTCTGGGTGGGGTGTTCGGCTGCCTTCGATGCGCGCAACCAGAAGATCGCCCGCAGCGTGGCCCAGATCCTAAACGCCGCCGGGATTTGCTTTGCCGTCCTCGGCGAAGAGGAAACCTGCACCGGCGATCCCGTTCGGCGGATCGGCCACGAATACCTGTACCAGATCCAAGCGGAGACGGTCGTAGAAATGCTGTCAAACTACTCGTTTAGCAAGATCTTGACCCTGTGCCCACATTGCTTCAACACGTTCAAAAACGAGTACGTTGACTTCGGCGGCCATTACGAGATTGTCCACCACACCGAACTCATCAAGGACCTGCTCGATCAGGGAAAACTCGAGTTATCCAAGTCCATCGACGGCGTGATCACGTATCACGATTCGTGTTATCTTGGCCGACACAACGGCATCTTCGATCAGCCGCGCGAGGTGCTCAAGCACATCCCAGGATTGGAGATCGTGGAGATGGAACAAAGCCGGGAACGCGGTATGTGCTGTGGCGCGGGGGGTGGGCTCATGTGGATCGAGGAAGACCCCGACAAACGTGTCAACGAGCGCCGCGTAGACCAAGTGCACGAAGCCATGACCGGCAAGCAAAAGGGCAAAGCGGGGATGGTCGCTTCGGCCTGCCCGTTTTGTATGACCATGATGGAAGACGGCTTAGCGGCCAGGAAGTCCGACCTGCAGGATAAAGACATCGCCGAACTGGTGGCTGAGGCCATGGGGTTAAGCGTCTGATTAAAATGGTCGTGTGTATGCATGACGCGGACGTCCCTGGTCAATCACGATAATATCGCGCCGGCCGATTTTAGCTCGGTAGTAGGTAGTGCTGCACCCGATAATGCTGGCGCCAATGACAACAAGTTTCGCTTTATCCTGCAATTGGTTCTCCTCAATTGCGCGCTCGCCGATATTCTGGGAAAAAGGGAGGACTCACGAAAGCCCAACGATCTCGCCATTCTCGTCAATGTCGATGCGCTGGGCAGCGAGATTTGAGGGGAGACCCGGCATGGTGCGCACATCCCCACAGATGGGGTAGACAAAACCAGCCCCTGCGGACAATCGCACCTCCCGCACCGGCAGCACCCAGCCCGTTGGTGCCCCACGGAGTTTGGGATCCGAGGAGATGGACAAGTGTGTCTTGGTGATGCAGATTGGCAATTGTCCAAAGCCATTTTGTTCGTACCTGTCAAGTTGACGTCTTGCCCGCATGTCATAGTCCACCTCGGCGGCGCCATAGACTTTGGTCGCGATTATCTGGATCTTCTCCCGGAGGCTTGCCGTTTCCGGATACAGGAACCGCAGCTCCGACGGCTCTTCGGCTGCCTCAGCCACCGCTTCGGCCAGCTCGACGGCTCCCCGACCTCCATCCCTAAAATGCGTACACACTGCCACACGCACACCCATCGTCTCGGCCATCTTCCGGATGGCCGTTTGCTCGGATGCGTGATCCTCCGCAAATGCATTGATCGCGACCACAGGCGAGACTCCGTGCAGGCGGATATTTTCAATCTGCTTGCGTAAGTTCGCCCCCCCG
Organism: Acidobacteria bacterium AH-259-G07; assembly: GCA_027717925.1. Taxonomy (GTDB): domain Bacteria; phylum Acidobacteriota; class UBA6911; order RPQK01; family JADFOI01; genus JALLOL01. The sequence continues at coordinate 6,683 of JALLON010000019.1, forward strand.
GCCTCGACTTCATCGGGATTCTCCTCCAGGAGTTCTGGCGGCAACGCTTGCCCAGCCACCACCCGATGTCGTCCTGACTGGACTTTCAAGGCCCGAACGGTCGCTACGATGACGGCCGCGTCTGGACGCAGACCCGAGGTTCGGCACTTGATGTTGAAGAACTTTTCTGCCCCGATGTCCGCACCAAAGCCCGCTTCCGTGATCAGAAAGTCACCGCAATGAATGCCCATCAGATCAGCCACCACCGACGAGTTGCCATGGGCGATGTTGCCAAAGGGCCCGGCATGGACAAGCACCGGGGTGTTTTCGAGGGTTTGCAGCAAATTCGGTTTGATGGCATCACGCATGATGACGGTCATCGCCCCTGCCGCCTTCAGATCCTCAGCGGTAATCGGAGCACGGCTGAGGCTGGTGCCGATCACGATGCGGCCGAGGCGCTCGCGCATATCCTGTAGCGAGACCGAGAGCGCCAGCACAGCCATGACTTCCGACGCGGCCGTGATGTCGAATCCGGTCTGACGCGGAATGCCATCAGGTTTCGCTCCCAATCCCACCACAATGTTCCGCAGTACTCGGTCGTTTATATCAAGAACTCGCCCCCAGGTCACGCTGTGCGGATCCAGGCCCAAAGGGTTTGCATGATAGATGTGGTTGTCAATCATGGCAGCCAGCAGATTGTGGGCTGCCGTCACGGCATGCATGTCACCGGTCAAGTGAAGGTTCAGCGACTCCATTGGTACCACCTGGCTGCGCCCCGCGCCGGCTGCTCCACCCTTAATGCCGAAGGTCGGTCCCATCGAAGGCTGGCGAATTGCAATAATGGCACGTTTGCCAAGGTGCTGAAACGCCTGACCAAGGCCGACAGTCGTCGTGGTTTTCCCCTCGCCGAGAGGCGTGGGGGTGATGGCCGAAATAAGGATATACCGTGCTTTGGGGCGATCTGCGAGTTGCTCGATCGCCTCCAACTTGATCTTCGCGACCCCTTCACCGTATGGCTCGAGTAGGTGCGGGCCAATCCCCATCTCTGCCGCAATTTCAGCCAGTGGCTTCAGTGAAGCCCGACGGGCAATCTCAAGGTTAGAAGGTAACAGCGTCATTCAACTCTTTCACTCAACAGCGGGGTCTGCAGAGTCCGCCATCGAGTGCTCATCCGGCGTCCTTGAAACCCACCAACAACTCCTTTATCGGAAGGCTTCCTTATTGACTACGTATGGCATTTGCGCAGGATTCCCGCCGTAGTTGCCTTCCAGGACATCGATCACGCCCTGCACGCAGCGTCCGGCCATTCCAACGTCAGGATCGGGAGAAAGGCGGGTGAGACGACCCGCACTGGCAAAATGATGGAAGAGCCGCAGCCGGTCCTCCAGATCCGGGTCACGGAGTGGAGAGTCGTCGGGTAAGGGTTCCTTCTCAAAGACATCCAGCGCGGCGCCCGCAATCTTTCGTTCCTTGAGCGCACGACACAGGGCCTTCTCGTCTACAATCGGTCCCCGTGAAGTATTGATCAAATATGCTGTGGGCTTCATTCGGTCAAACGTGGCGTCATTCATCAGGGGATGCGTGGCTGGGGTCAGTGGGACGTGCAGACTCACGTAGTCGGCGTTGCTTAAAACTTGCTCGAAGGAAACGTAGCGGATCCTGTTGTGTCGAGACGATAATCCGGACTCAAACTTCAAATCCAGGAGCCGCTGGACCGAGGCGGTAAAGTCATGGTCCTCTACAATGGCGTCATGACACAGCATGTCCATGTCCATTCCCGTGCACTTTAGTGCCAACGCCTTCCCGATCCTACCGGTTCCAACAACCCCCAACGTTTTGCCTGTCACCTCATCACCTAAAAAAGGCAGGTAGGGATGCCAGGTCTCCCACTTTTTTTCTCGGACCAATCTTTCGCTCGGGTACAGTTTCCGCGACACGCAAGCCAGAATGAAAAAAGCGAACTCAGCCGTGGCATTCGTCAGGACCTCCGCCGTATTGGTAAAGGGGACCCTGTAGCGATTGGCTGCCTCGCCGTCGATGTTGTCGAAACCCACCGCGTCCTGAGCAACAACTTTTAGAGTGCCCTCTCCGGCACGGAAGACCTCCGCGTCGATTGGGTCGCGCAAAGTTGTGACCAAGGCGTCGACACCCGTTTCCACCTTTTCCAGGATGAGCCTTTTAGGTGGCGGCTCTGGGCCTTCGTAAACCTCCAATGCATAGCCTCGTTCCTCGAGACGTTCAAGAGCTTCTTTGCCGATGTCACAGGTGGCGAAAATCCGATACTTCTTCATGTACCACCCCTTGAGGATAGCTGGTTCAGCCCACTAATAGTTGTTTGGTTGACTCTGCAATTTTGGCAACGCCTTCCTCCAGAGCCTCCATTGAGGTAGCATAAGAAAGCCTCAGGTAACCTTCACCGTACTCGCCAAAGGCCGTTCCGGAAAGGACCGCCACACCAGCCTCGTCTAACAAATGTTTAGCCAGCTGAGCGGAATCTTGGCCCAGGGCTCGGACATTGGGGAAGACATAAAAGGAACCACGGGGCAGGCGACAAGAGATTCCCTCAATTTGGTTGAGCAATTCGACCACCCGATCGCGGCGCCGCCGAAAGGTCTCTACCATTTCGTAGACCGGCTTTTGGTTCCCTTGCAAAGCGGTGATCCCGGCCATTTGGGTGAAGGCGGCCGTGCAGGAATTAGAGTTGATCATCAGTTTGCTTATCTGTGCAGCTAGGGTCCGATTCATTACTCCATATCCAAGCCTCCAACCAGTCATGGCGTAAGTTTTGGAAAACCCATCGAGGATAATTGTTCGCTCTTTCATCCCCGGAAAAGAAGCAATGCTGTATTGCTCTCCCTCATAAATGATGCGGCTATAAATTTCGTCGGAGAGGAAGATCACGTCCCTTTCCGCAAACGCTTCGGCCAGCCAAGCCAGATCCTGCTTGGTCAAAACAGAACCGGTGGGATTGTTAGGTGAATTGAGGATGACCATTCGTGTGCGGGGACCAACTGCCTTGATCAGTTCCTGTACATCCATGCGGAAATCGAGCTCTTCCTGCAATCGGACGGGGACCGGACGAGCGCCCACGTAGTTGATCATCGATTCGTAAATCGGGAATCCCGGATTCGGATAGATCACCTCGTCCCCCTCCTGAACCAGTGCGAGAAGACTGAAAAACATGATGGGCTTGGCTCCCGGCGTCACTACCACCTCTTCAGGCGCCACTTCGATCTGACGAGTGCGGGAAACTTCTTTAGCGATGGCTTCGCGAAGAGCCGCCATACCGGAAGCAGGCGTATAGTGATGGTATCCCTCTCGCAGCGCTTGGATGGCCGCATCGACGATGTGCTCTCGGGTGTCGAAGTCAGGCTCCCCAATTTCCAAATGGATGATTTTACGACCTTGAGTTTCCATGGCTTTGGCCGCTGCGAGCACCTCAAAGGCAGTTTCCGTTCCCAAACGAGACATTCGTTGGGCTAAACGCATCTTGTTACTCTCCTTGGCGAACTAAATGTCGTCGGCGAACCTAAGTATTGTTTTACGCGGTCCCGTGGCGAGCTGGTCTTGTCTCTTTGTATGAAAGTGCGCGCCCTCGAACCCTCTGATTGAGTGTTTTTCTGTCTCCGTGCTGGGTCCGGTAGGGGCTCTGACACTCGCCTCCGCTTTACTTGTTGCGCCCGTGAACATCTGTAATATATCATTAAAATGTTTTGGTCAACACAAGTTCTAGCCTATGATACAGAGAAGATCGCAACCAGCCTGGTGGTAACCCGGAGATCATTCACTTTCTCCCCACATTTGAGGCCGCAAGGTTTCATGGGATTCTATGCTAATGTTTCGATGGAGGAGAATAGCGGTAGCCACCAAGACCGCCAACAGGAGAAAGACAATCAAGAAGCCTGCCACGATGGAGGCTGCTTGGAGCGCCTCGATTCCCCCCATCGAGATCAATACAGCCGCTGTGGTCCCTTGAGCGGCACACCAGAAGACTCGCATGGGGATGGGAGGATTTTGATCGCCTCCGCTCGAGAGAATCGAAATGGCCATCGAACTGGAATCCCCGGTGGTAATGAAAAATACCGCGATCAATAGAAGAAAAAGAGGAATGGTTATTTCTGTTAGTGGCAGTTGGTGAAGTAAGGCGAAGATGGGGTATTGCATCCCGTGCTCGGTCATTACCGTGGCAATTTCCGCCCCCTGATAAAGGTCGAAATAAATGGAGGAACCACCAAAAACAGCAAACCAAACCACGTCAGCCGCCACTGGGGCGAAAAGGGCCGCCAGGATCAGCTCACGAATTGTTCTGCCCCGAGAGACCCGCACATAAAACAAACCAACCATGGGAGCCCACGAAAACCACCAGGCATAATACATAACGGTCCACTGGTTGATCCACGAGGCCTCTTCTCCATCCATCATACGAAACGTCAGAAATGGCTCTGTCCACAAATATTCTTTCAGGGAATTCCCACCCAGCTGCAGAATGGACAAGGTGGGGCCTGTTAGGAAAACAAAAACAAGGAGCAGTAGAGCCAGCCGGACGTTCAACTTGCTGAGCATCTTAATGCCTCTGTGAAGTCCGGATACAGCCGAAAGCGTGATCGCGGTCGTAAGAAAGGCAATGATCAGGAGCGTCATCTGGCCGCTGGTCTCTATTCCATAGGTGTAATGAATGCCTCCCGTCAACTGCAAGCCGATATAACCCAGGGACACCGCTATGCCCCCGACCGAAACCAGAACACAGAGTCCATCGACGGCTTTCCCAATCCAGCCATGAATAGCCTGCCCGATCAGGGGGTGGAGTGCAGAACTGATCCGGCACGGAAGACCTTGTCTATGAACAAGATAGGCCAAGGGAATGGGAATAATCAGATAAATACACCAAGCATTGAATCCCCAGTGGAAAAAAGAGTTGACCATGGCCCACTGGGCAGAAGCCTCGGTTCTGCCCTCCACGCCGGCGAAGGCAGGAGGGTGGGCATAATGAAAAAGCGGTTCGGCCACACCGAAGAAGACTAAGCCGGCAGCCAGTGCAGTGCAGAACATTAAGGCAAACCAAGTCGGCGCTGTGAAATCAGGGGATTGCTCTTTCGTACCGAGTTTGATCCGGCCCCACGGCCCAAAGCCCACGATCAAAACGGAAATCAAGAAGAGCGCATCAATGAGGATGTAGCACCAGCCGGCACGAGAAAGGATGAGGTCGCGAGCCGAAAAGGTGAGGTGACGAAAGTGGGCGGGACTAATCAGGCCGGCAGAAATTCCCACCGCCGAAATCAACAGGACCGGCAAGAAATAGGTCCACTGAAACGGGCGCTTCATGTTTTTTCAGGCTCGCTAGGCGTTGCGCGTTACCGAATCGACCAAGTGGTTTACCCTAATTGAGTGCCAACGGCGCTTCAGTTGCAAGGATGGTCGAGTTGGTACAGAGTGGCGCGGCCGGAACGGACTGCACGACGCAAATCGCTGCAGCTAGAATGGCTGGTTCATGGGTCCGCCGGTTGAGCTGCCTGTCCAGGGATAAACCTTAGTGTGGTCACGCCTTGGGAATCTCCTTTTTCGGATCAATGAAGGGTTTTTTGACTACTGTGGCCGTGGTTTTGCCGACAGGTGTCTGCACCGTCAGTTCGGTCCCGAGATCGCCCTGCTTGATCGGCAGCATGGCGTAGCCAATATTCTTCTCCAGGCGCGGCGAATGACAGGCAGATGTAATGTGTCCTATTTGCGTGCCGTCGCGAATGACCGGCCAGAAATCTTCCATCGAGCCATCAATGTACGTTCCTAGCGGATCGCCGTGAATTTCCACGCCGACCAACTTGCGCTGGACACCTCTAGCTTTGATGACCCTTAGCGCCTCTTTCCCGATGAAGTCGGCCTCCTGGTCCAAACCCACCATCCGACCCAACCCGATCTCGTAGGGGTTGTTCTCCAGCGTCATATCGGCGCCGTAAGCGAGGATGCCGGCCTCTATACGACGGATGTGTGATGGTCCGACGACCGACATATTGTAAGGTCGGCCGGCCTCCAGCACCCTATCCCACAGCTTCAGGGCATGACGGCTGGCGTTGTGCAGGTAGATTTCATATCCCACCTCCCCACTATAGCCAGTTCGGGACACGACAACATTCATGTCATCAAGTTTGGCCGTGAACAGATGGTAGTAAGGCAGATCCAGGACACGATCGCCAAACAGGTCCTGCATGACCTGCCTCGACTTTGGTCCCTGCAGCTGGACCGGGCCAACATCGGGCTCCTGAATGTGCACATTCAGGCCCGAATTGAAAGCCACGCCCTTGGCCCACAAGAGCACATCACTGTCGGCCACGGACAACCAGAAGTGATTGTTGTCCAGGCGTAGCAGCACCGGGTCGTTGACAATGCCGCCGTCTTCGGCGGTGATGATTGCGTACTTACATTGCCCCACCGCACATTTTGTCAGGTCACGCGGGGTGAGCAGATTGATGAAGGCGAAGGCGTCGGGTCCAGTGATTTCGACTTGTCGCTCCACACCCACGTCCCAGAGGGTAACATCGGTGAGTAGCTTCCAATATTCCTTGACGGGGTCGCCGTAGTGCCTAGGATGGTACATGTGGTTGTAAACGCTGTAAGCCTTCACACCCTGGCGCCGTGAGGCTTCAAAGTAGGGGGACTTGCGAATCCGAGTGTAGAACAGAATTTGGGGAGCGTCATTGCTCGTAGCCATAGAAACACCTCCCTATTTGTGGTTAGACGAATTCATCATAATAGTTGAACGACCTCTGGATAGACAAGTTCATTCAACCACGAGGTTTGCTCCAGCCACGTGCTGGTGGTCTTGATCGCGTTGAAGGTGTAGATGTGAAAGCCATCCACGTGATCGTAGACTGCCTCCATCAATGGACGCGGGTCGTAGCAGCTGATCATGCTCACCACGTCGCGCGTGGACATTTTCTTCAGGAAGTTCAACGAAGTGTTTACACCACAACGCATTGCAAACTGAGTCAACTTAACGACGTTGATCGGGGAGGCGACCCCGCACTGGATGGACAACGTGATGCCCTTGTCTCGAATCCGCTTTGTCCAGTCGATGATCGCCTGCGGGTTGAAACACATCTGCGTGACAGCGTAAGTTGCCCCGAGGCTCTGTTTTTCGACTAAAATCTCGTCGCCGAGGGATTGGTCAGGATAAGAGGGATGGCCTTCCGGGTAACTGGCCACGCCAATTTCACTACAGTGGTCAAAATAGGGGATCACCTGGGCGCAGCGCTCAAAGGGCCCGATTGGTTTTTGATCGCCTGCAATTAAAAACACTTTTCCAGTGACGACTTTAGCGATGGCTCGTAGATGGTCCTCGCTTTGGATCAGTCCAGTGGACAAGTGCGGCGTGTGCCGCGAGCCGAGCTGAAGGTATGTATCCATCGTGGGTTGTATCGTCTCGGCCCTGCACGTGAACGTAAGGTCCCAAAGCTTGGGGATAGCATCGAGTTTGAGTTTTTCGCTCGGGAAGATCTCAAAGACGACCTTCATTGCTCAGCATCCTCTAGCCATGAGGCTTATCCAGTTTCAGCATGAGTTATAAGCCGACCCCTGTTCAGACAACGCGAAATCTCCCAGAACTGCAAAGCGGATAGGCATCCGCGTATGCGAGGAAAATATTTGCTTAAGATTGATATTTAATCATAAATTATGAAAGAAATCAAAATTTTTTCATATCTTTCAATGAATCGTGGGCGATGTCAAATCTCCTGTCGCGCAGGACTAGAATGACTTCTCAGGGAGAACCCAGCGACCCCAGCCAGAAGCGCGCGTGCTGTCTCACAGTGCCGGATGCTGAGTATGCCATGCCGTAGCCTGTTCATAAGCACGAGCCACCCGTAAGACGCCGGGTTCGTCGAAAGCCCTGCCGACAATCTGCAGACCGACGGGCAGGCCCGTCTTGGTAAAACCACACGGCACGGAGATCGCCGGCAGACTGATCAGGTCGAAGGGCAGGGTATTGCGCGGTCGCAGGGCCGCATGGCCCGGCGGATCGTCGGCGATCGGGGTGGGTGGCACGGGCGACGTGGGCATGAGCATGGCGCCGAAAGTCGCCAATGCCTGGCTAGTTTCGGCAGTCAGATGGCGCCGCAGTCGTTGCGCCTGGACCAACTGCACGGCGTTGTACAAGCTGCCCATTTCCAGCAGCGAACGCACTTCATCGCTGAAAGCCTGTGGACGTTTGCGCATGTCCGCAGCGTGATACGCGGCGGCTTCGGAGAAGAGGATAACAGTGCCAGCAGCGCGCGCCGCGTGCATGTCAGGCAGAGTGATCTCTTCTACTGTGGCGCCCAGGTCGCGGAAGACTTGCAGCGCGGCCTCGACGGCGGCTATGACCTCGGGATCGCAATCCTCGAAGAAATAGTCGCGCGGCACGCCGATCTTGTCACCCCGGATGCCTTCGTTTAACTTCGCCATATAGTCCGGCACCGGCCGTGACACGCATCCCGGATCGCGCGGGTCGTGGCCGGCGAGCACTCGCAGCATGAGGGCAGCGTCGGTCACCGTACGGGTTATCGGGCCGACATGATCCATGGACCAGGAAAGCGGCAAGCCGCCAAACTTACTCACGCGCCCAAAAGTAGGTTTGAGTCCTACGATGCCGCAGCAGGCTGCCGGCTGGCGAATAGAAGCGCCGGTATCACTGCCTAGAGCGCCAAAGGCCAGCCCCGCGGCCACCGCGGCAGCCGAGCCACCGCTAGAGCCGCCCGGATGGCACGTAACGTCCCAGGGATTGCGCACCGGACCGTAGTGTACATTGGCACTGGTTGTGCCAAAGGCCAGCTCGTGCAGGTTGGTCTTACCCAGGATGATGGCTCCAGCGCGTTTTAAACGTTCGACGACGCTCGCGTCATAGTCGGGGACCCAGTCGGCGAAGAGCGGTGACCCGAATGTGGTACGCACACCGCGCGTGGCGAACAGATCTTTAATGGCCACCGGTATGCCGTGTAACGGACCCAGATATGTCCCGGATCGGATGGCCGCTTCGGCGGCACCGGCCGCATCCCTGGCACTGTCGGCCATCACGGTGATGTAAGCGTTCAGGGATCCGTTATGCTGCGCGATGCGCGTCAGCATCGCCTCCGTTACTTCCACCGGTGAGACATCACCGGCAGCCAGGCGTGGTGCTAGTTCGTCAATGCTGCTTAGGGTCAGCTCAGACGGTGCCATTACACGCCTCCTTCCGCATTGGGAGTGCGATGCACCGCCGCCGGTTCACTCTCGCGGAGCCGTTCTTCCCAGTCCTGCAGGAGGTACACGGCCCGCGCCATGGTCGGGAGGCGTCCCCGATAGGCCTCGGCCTGTGCCGCGGTTAATTCCCGTCCAAAGATGTCGCGCGCCATCTGTTGCAGTTCGGCGATGGAGGGTTGACTCATCAATGCTCTCCTCTACGTGAATAGGAATTTCCTTTTTCGGACCGATGGTATTGTGGGGGAGAAAAGAGGTCAAGGAGCGCGGGTCATTCAAGATTTCCGAAAATTGGAAATTCACGCTGTGACCCCCAGAACAAAACCATGAGCATCTTTAACTATCGAGAACAACCCGGTTATTTCGAGCGACTCAAAGAGGCGCTGAGAAGCACGAAGCAGGATCTCAGTGACAAGATGGATCAGATCTTTGGAACGGCTGACAGTCCCATCACTGAAGATCAAATTGAAGATCTGGAAAATATCCTCATCAGCGCTGACATTGGAGTGCAGACAACTCTAGAGCTCACGGAGAGAATTCGGGACAAGACCAGGGGCCAGCGCATTTTGACTTCCTATCTGTACATCCACCAGCCATGCTTTTGCGAGTCTTTCTTGACTCTTATATACTGGTCACATTCGAGACTTCATCGACCAAATTTGGAGGGACCTTCATGCGAAATTTTATAGCTATTTTGTTTGCAGTTTTCGTCAGTTTCTTAGGGCCTTCCTTGGGGCTTACGCCCAAACCCTCGGCGGCAATCGTGGAGGAGAAGGAGGTTCTCGCCGCCATGAGAAAGGCAACGGATTTCATGATGAAGACCGTCTCGAATCGTGGAGGTTTTCTGTACCATTATTTCACAGACAATCGGAACACGGACAGAAGGTTCCCTTACAAACAGTGGGGAGAGGTTCCCGCACGAAAGTCCCAGATATGGGTTCAACCTCAGCTAGAACCTCAAATATGGGAGCAGACCGGAAACGCAGGAGAGGCTTCCACGACCACGGTTGGTCTGATGCTTCTCGATGCCTATAAAGTCACCGGAGACCCTCAGTATCTGGCGTACGCCGAAAAGGTGGCCGGAGCCCTCATCTGGGGCCAGCACCGTTCGGGAGGATGGAATTATCTAATCGATTTCGACCCTGCGGGACTTCAAGAGTGGTATGAGAAAGTCGCCTCACAGTGCCGGGGCTGGGAGGAATTCTATTACAACTACGACAACGCCACCTTTGATAACAATACCACCGCCAGCGCGATTCGATCTCTTCTTCGACTTTATCACACCACCTTGGATCCCAAGTATCGACTACCTCTACTGAAAGCCCTGAGTTTTGTTCTTGAGGCACAGTACCCGAATGGAGCCTGGCCGCAACGCTATCCTCTGCGACGCGACTTCTCATTCGAGGGACACCCCGATTACACCTCCTATTACACATTTAACGACGATGTGATCGCAAACAACATTTATCTGCTTCTGGAAGCTTACGAAGAGCTGGGCAACGAGGAGTACAAAAAAGCCGCTCGCCGCGGAATGGATTTCTATATCATCTCACAGCTGCCCAGCCCTCAGGCCGGATGGGCGGACCAATATGATATGGAGATGAAGCCGGCGTGGGCGAGATCCTATGAACCTACAGGAGTCAATACCTATCACACCGTTCGAAACATAAGGAACCTCCAAGTCTTTTACAGGATTACAGGGGATAGGAGATATTTAGAACCAATTCCGCCAGCCATCCAGTGGCTTGAGAACTCAGTAATTAAACCGGATCTCTCCCAAACCGGGGTGGCTCCCGGTGGTAAACCAGTAAAATACACACATGCCATCTACTACGAAGTGGGAACAAACAAACCACTTTATATGCATCATAAGCATCGCAAACGTCCTGACGGCAAGTTCGAAATCACTCACTATTGGGTCGATCACGATCCAACAGAGATCCGCATCTATAATGGAGGCGCTGCTGGTCAGATAGATATTCAGGCTATCAAGACTGAGTTCGAACGGGTAAGCCTCCTAAGTCTCGAGCAAGCAGCGGCGGAGTACCTAAAAATGAAGGAGACCAGTAAAGCGGTGTCCGAAACGGATGTTGAGGAAGTCAGGAAGCTAATTGCATCGCTGGACGGTAGGGGTGCATGGATGACCGAAATCACCCTGCTGGATACCCTAGATTATATCTGTAATCCGGAGATAAAGGACACGGGGATTGATACTGGGACCTACGTCTTCAACATGTATCAACTAATGAACTACTTGAAAGGACGCACCGGTGTCAGATGAGGCCCAACCACCGCGGGTTTGCAAGTTTTAATGGAGCTCGACTGTTGGTTCCTGCATGCCTGCAACAGTTACGGTGCTAGTGTAATCGTCACACGGTCTAGTATTGGATAGCGGTCTCCATTGTCCGATTTGAAGATAGCGCGATATTGCAGGTAGCGGTCCGCGGTTTCGACCGAAAAAGCATCCTCTGGAATTTGTCGCCAAGGCTGCTTGTCAATCTCCTCCATCCTCTCTGAGGAGCGAAGCTCTAGGATCAGCTCCGCTGCTCCTGGTACCTCGGCCTCGTAGCGGAGTCGTCCCTTCGTTCTGGCCTTCTCCCAATGAAACACCGAGGATTCATAAATCTGTTGCCATCTACGATCGTAGATGTGACCCATGTCCTCGCCCCACATCCATGCGTGCCAAGGGTGGGTAAGGAGACGATTCGCGGGTTGACAAACCGATGACCATCGTTGAAAAAGACTCTGGAGAAGATCCTATGGTCAACATCTGTCGTATGACATGACAGCGCCAAGTCAAGCCGTCCGTCGTGATCGAAATCACCTGCAACTGCATCGTGGACCGAGTCCCCAATCAAAACAGTCCTTCTTCGAGTGGCAAAGCCGTCCGGTCCTCCCCAGTAAAGATAAGAGGGCAGGAACTCGCGCGTGAGTTCGCCGTGATAGTGAGAACAGAACAGGTCGAGGAAACCATCGTCATCGAAGTCGGCCACCGTCAGACCGGCCACCCAGAACCCAGGCAGCCACTGAGCGTCCCAGGATCGGAAACCCTTTTCTCCACCCCAAAAAATCACAGCTCCCGTATCGTGATGTCCTCCTCTGTATTGGTTGTACGTACCGATGATAAGATCCAGGTAGCCGTCACGATTCAGATCTGCAGTTTCTGATGCGTAGGGGCCGGGAGTTCTAAGGCGAGTCGAGCGGCCGCTGTCGAAGCCCTTCGGGCTGCCCCAGAAGATCCACACATCATTCGTGTGACTGCAAGTGGCCACGAGGTCCAGCCATTCATCTCCGTTGAAGTCCGCGATGGTTGGAGGCCCTATCCATCCCAAAGTCGAAGAGGGTGATGCTTGGTTGACCTGGAGAGTGACCCGGTGGCTATCATCAAACCCCGCGGATGATCCGTAGTAAATGATCAATGTCTCCGGTTTGGTCCAATAATAGGTTCCCAATACCAGGTCCAGATAACCATCGCGATCCAGGTCCGCAACATTGCTGGTCCCGACACCTTTTTCTGGCAGGACGGTCCGCCGGCTTGTGTCAAAGCCCGTGCCGTAACCCCAGAAGATGCTCACACCCAGATAGGGGTTGTCCTCTGACACCGATCCTGCATTGACGGCAACCAATTCGACGAGCCCGTCGGTATTGAGATCCGCGGCACTGGCTTCATACCCACTCCGGAAAGGGATCTCCCACCGCCGATCGGGATCGAAGCCACGCGGCCCCCCCAAGTACACCAGTAAGGGAACTGCTTCGTCGAGCGTTCCACCACGACTGTTGCAGAAAATGACCCGGCCCGGCCAGTTTCCCTGCGGCGGCGCTATTGCCACATCCGTGGTGTCACTCACCATGGTATATCCCCCA
>JALLON010000190.1 GCA_027717925.1 Acidobacteria bacterium AH-259-G07
GAAGCCTCCGGATTGTACAGCAGTCTTCCCCACAGCCGGTAGGTGTAGGCGTGTTTTTCCCAGTCGCGGGAAGGGCGCAGCGCGGCATCGGCGTAAGCGTTGCGGCCCCCGAAAACACCGGATCCCATCCGTCCCTTGAAGGAGAGAGGCTCAGACAGTTCGAGACCTACGCTCCCGCAAAAATGGGCGTAGCGACCGTAGCCGGCAGCCATGGCGGGGTCGCCCCACAGCAGCGTCCGCTGAGTGCCGGGCCAGATACGGTACAAGACACCGTATTCACGATCCTCTCTGAGGTAATCACCATAGCCATAGCGGGTGAAGCGTCGCTCTGTTTCCACGCGGCCCCTCGACCCACCGCGAGGTTTTCGCTCCATCTCGCGAATGGAGGCTTGATGATAGGGCAGACCCATGTGCTCAGCCCAGTATTTGGGGGATACATTGACCGGGCTCCCAGTGTCTAGGGCCATACGAAGCAATTTGTGTTCGATGGCTTTGGAGTGGATATCAATTTCCACCTGGCGCCCGGCCCGTCTCACGCCCTCAAACACGGCCTGCCAAAAATCGTAGGAACCCTCGGGAATTCCGCTTTCCGAATGCGCTCGCAAAGTGATGCCCTTGATGGCCGGGCACTCCTCCAGCAGCTTATGCAGGGCGTCTCGACAGTAGACGGAATGCTTTTCCGGAGTGAGTCCCGCGATCGTGTAGTTGGCCTTGGGACTGTCAATCCACTGATAGGCGTGTGTCCAAAGGGCCAATTGAAAGTGCAGTCCCCGTGCCGTTACTTCCTCGCTGATCCAGCGCAGCATGGCCAGGTTGCGATCGCGCTCCTCATCGGGCAACTCTCGTACCCGCACGTTATAGCCGGAGACGGAAAACAGGAATGGATAGGCAAAATAAAGATAGGCATCGTGGACGTCGCGTGGACTGTTATAACCCAAGCCAAAGGCCAGGCTGAAGCGGTTGAAGCGATGAGCCACCAGCATGGAAAGATACGGTCCCCAGAAAGACTTGTCGTAGTACCACGATTTGTCCTCCACCTCGCTCACGAAATAGCGCGTCACGCTGCGAATGGGGTTGGCCGGACTCTCGGCGCTATTGTCCATGCCTCGCAGCGCCGCCAGGGCTGCGCCCGAGTGGGTGACGTGATCCTCCACCTCCAGCAAACCGTAAACCAGCCCGCGAACATCAGAGCCTAAAACGAGCAGGGCGTTCCGATTCCCCGCCTTGCCACGGACTAGTCCCAGAGACTCCGGAGCATCGGAAACGGACATTCCGGCGCTGTCCAGCAGGGGACGCGCCAGGGCCGAGCCGGGCCGAGCCACCAAAATCACCTCATCTGAAGTGGCTTGCTCCAGTCCTTTCTGAACCTGCGTGAAGACACCCTTCGCTTTCAAAGCACCCTGCAGCTCCTGCAAGGCCCACTTCACGGGAGGCTGGCTCAGGGTCGGATCCGAGGCGTCGGTCACAATGGACACTCTCGACCCGCCACCCTGGGCGTAAATCGAAGGGGTGAAGAGGTGACTGCCGGCCACAACGGCGGCCGTTTTCTTGAGAAAATCGCGTCGGGTTTCCCCGCTAGTGCTTTTTTGGAGTTTTTGCTGTTTCATAACAGTGAGACCTTAAATGTTGTTTAATCTTGAACAATTTGTGTATTCGCCCGGGACGGAGGCGCGTTGCTCCCCGCGTTAATACTCCTACAGGCTACCACCACCACAGCAGAATGAGAAGCAGAAAACCAAGGCACACCGCCTCCTGAAGGGTCGGCTGGGCATACCAGCCAAGGTAGCGCTCATATGTCCAGCTGAATTGTGATGCGTGTGCCACCTGTGCGAGTGCAAATCAATCCCATTCAGCGTAGAAATTGCAATATGTAAGGCATCTTCCGCTTGCCACCCGGACCCGCTTAAGATCAGCACACAGTGTCTCCAAAAAGCGAATTCGCATCAGTTCCTTGACAGGGAGCGATGCTCCCGCTAGTGTCTTTTACGTTATGGCCAGAGGGCACAATCCGCGCGAGCGCTGCCTCTTCCGGGACCTGGGTGAGAAGAATCTTCTCAGCGCAGAACTTCGGCGTGTAGCTAACTCTATGCGGCGTTGGCAGATCCGCATGCAAAAGAAGCGCAGCAAACGCTGGCAGGCACGGTATCGTAATTCCCTCCGGCGAGCGGCCGCCAGGCTGGAGAACTTACAGACTGAGGTGTTGTCTCGGGCGGAGGAGCTCAAGTTGCGTATTGGGGAAGAACTCAAGATCTCGGTGGACGAGGTCCAGCAGTTCGAGGAGCAGTACGAGAAAGAGGTCCAGGAGCTTAGGGTGGCTCAGCAAGAGCTGCAAGAGGCACAGCAAGCCCTGGTAATAAAAGCAGAAGCCGGTAGGACGGGACATTTTGGCGATACGCAACAGACTGTCCTGGTCCTTTCTGAGCTTCAACGCAAACATCGGCGCGCCGAACTCCGAGCGCGTTCCGAGGCCAAGGACGTGAAGGCCGTCGAGAAAGAGATTGCATCCGAGGCGAAGGATAAGGAAGTTCTCACAAACGAACTGCACAGGATTATCGAAGAGATCCAGACGCTTCGTCACGGAATAAAGACCCCCTCCGCTTGATCCTCGATCTGAGGAAGATGACGGCTGTCGCGGTAGTGCTCACTCTTTTCCGAATTTCGCCTTGAAAAAGTGGTGAATTGAGCGATAGGTCGACTGTGCCCCCGGGTATTTCAGGTCTGCTTCGATTCCCAGCGCGTCCATTGCTTCCTTGAGCTTGACTCCGAACATGACGTGATGGACTTTCCATCCCCGGGCTCTGCGGGAATCCTCTGGAATGGGATCGTCCGGAGCCATACGGTAACTCATGTGGATGGGTGGATCGTCCGCCGTCAGAAGCAAAAGGGCCGAAATTTTCTCCACGGTTTTGCCATACTCCTCCTTTGTCTTGACGCCGAACAGTTCGGACGCTTCCCGGTGGGGCGTCTCATAGCCAGGGATCCACTTTTTCCACCAGTCAAAGTCCATGGTCGTTTGGCCGCCGTTGGTCGCCACAAAGGCTAACCGCGACGATTCCCGTTTGATCGGATCCGAACTCTCCGGCTTAACCATGTCGTCGTGAAACGCCAACCACATGCACAGCTGCGCTCCGGCTGATCCTCCGAAGGCACCAACCTTCGATTTGTCGATATTCCACTCTTTCGCTTTTGAACGCATGAACTGGAGAGCCCGGCGCGCGTCATGATGCGCTGCAGGCAGGGGCTTATTCGATATGAGCCGGTAGTTAATTGCCGCCACCGAGATGCCCGAGCCCAACAATTCGCGCAGCATACGGGCGTTGAGTCCCCGCTTGCTCCCGCTTCGAAACCCTCCGCCATGAATGTATATCACCAGCGGAGTCGGCGTGTTCGAATCCGCCTTCCAGAAATCCAGAACGTTCCGCTCATGGGGTCCGTAGGCGACATCTTTGTAGGTGGGCGTTGGCTTTGTATTGTTCTGAGCCAGGCAGACTGACACGGAAATGAGCTCAACGATGCTCCAGCTTAGAATGGCTGGCCCGAAGAATGGGCGGTGTGGCATCGGTGTAGTCATAGTGACCTCCTTCTAAAAGTGACTCGTCTTCGCGTTCTTATCTTCTGCCTGCAATGGATTTCCCGCTGCGATAGCCTTCAAAAGGAGCAGCCGCATCTTGGGGCATACTGTTGAGCACTCGAGACAACCTCTTCCGTGCTGCGACCACTTTGGGGTCCGTGCTGCTGCGCAAATCATTCGTCTCGAGAGGATCGTTGAGCAGGTCCCAGAAGGCGCCCGTGTAATCGAGTTTGTATTGCTTGTCCCGGATAATGCGCCGCTCCATCACCTGGGAGTAAATCCACTCGCGGCGCGGCTTGCCGTCATCAACACCCGAAATCGACGAGACAAACGACCGGCCATCGAGCTGAATGCCCTGAGGCAACGGCGCCCCCGCAAGCTCAGCAAGGGTCGGGAGCACATCCGTAAAATCCACCAGGTCATCACTCACGCGTTCGCCTCTGGACAACCAGGGGGCCCGAACGATCAATGGCATGTGAACACCCCAGTCATTCGTCCGACCTTTGCCCTTAGGAATTTGCACGCCGTTGATTCTGCCGCTAGCGGATGATCCGTTATCACCGGTAAAGATAATCAACGTGCGATCCGCAATACCTGCATCGTCGACAGCCTTTGTCAATTTGCCGACCAGGTGATCCATGTAGGTCACATTACCCCCATACAACCCTGTTTTATCCGTGGGCGGATTGTCTTTGTTTAACGGAGTAGGCAGATGAGGCCCGTGCGTGAGCATCATGGGATAGTAAACCAGGAAAGGTTTATCTCTGTTGCGGTGGACAAAATCGACCAAGAAATCGTTGATCCGGTCTGGACCGTAGTGATGTACCCGGCGTTTTCCATTTGTCATGAGATAACCGTCCCAGTAACGCTTGTCGCTGGGCGGTGCGTTCCCTGTTTCATAACCTGTCCAGACGCAATGTTCGTCAAAGCCATGCTTCTTGAGTGCATCGGGCTGTTTACGGAAGTCGTTGATCTGCCATTTACCTCCAATTGCCGTCCTGTAGCCCACCTGCTTCAGGACACGGGCAAAACTCATGTACTTCTCCCAGTCCAGGCCTTTGCCACCCCAGCGCGGCACATCGTGATGACCGATCCAGCCGGTCCGGAACGGGTAGCGGCCGGTTAGCAGTTCCACGCGAGTCGGTGTGCAGATCGGCGTGCACCAGACATTTTCAAACCTCACTCCCTGCGCCGCCAGGCGGTCGACATTCGGTGTCCGGTGCTCCGCGCCGTAACACGAAATCCAGTCGCGACCCATATCATCCACCATGATCAAGATAAAATTCGGCTTGGAAGATTCCTGCACGGCATGGGTATCGATTTCCTTTAAGCTGCCGAAACAACAAACTAATAGAAGCAGTATTACATTACGCATCTTCATAATGGGTCTCTCCAATTCCTGCTAAGGATATCCCAAAGTATTTTGATTCTCCACAGCTATCGTGGAGTGACACACCCAAGACTCCGGTACATATAAGTCGCGCCCAACTTTAAGGCATGAGGTGTTTGGGGAGAGGTGGTCTTCGGTAGATTCTGGGAGGCGCATAATTCTTGGCGAGATACTTGACGATCTGTTTTTCAATTTTCTCATCCAGTTGCTGCATCCCTAGCTCCCGCTGCATCCGGCGAATGCTTTCCAACCAGTCTTTTTTCGTTCCTCGGTTTTGAGTGATCAGTTTAGCCGAATGGCAACTGATGCATTTGTGCTTGACCATCTGGACGCCTTCATCGAGGATGAGTCCTGTGGCGTCGTCCATTTTCTGAGCGAGGACCG